>CAYWOM010000466.1:0-1925 GCA_964459905.1 uncultured Polaribacter sp.
GTATTGTTTACACTATAAAGAACTTAGTAAGCTTCGCCAAAAGGTTCTTTATAATTAAATGTATGCGTTGCAAAATAATAGTAATTCTTAACCATTTAATCTGTTTTATGGTTTAATAAACTTCTTATATGTACCAGTTGCGCATTAGCACTTGTTGTTTTATAATAGTAAGCGCTAATTGCCAAGTGGTAAACTCAAAATAGTATCTATAAGGATTTGAGTTTTAACTCGCTGTTGGAAATTCTATAATAGTTAATAGAGACTACAGAAGGTCTAGTTTTATTTGTAATTTTCAACTAAGAAGTAAAAGGTTTTTATCCGTTTTGCAAGGAGGTCTATTTTATGTTGCACTAATTTTTGATGCTAATTATTTTTTTTTAAATTTTATATTATATTTGGTAAACCAATTTGGTAAACCAATAATAAAGCCTTAGTATTGTCCCTTGTTATCAATACATTAATTGAATTTAAAACATTTTTATGTACAAATTAGTATCAATAATCAGTTTATTTTTGATGTTATCTTCTTGCAAAGAAGTAGTAACAAACAGGATTTTAGTTAATGATAAAATAGAGTTAAATGAAGCTATTAAAAATGCAAAACCTGGCTCTATAATTATATTAAAAAATGGTGTTTGGAAAGATGTAGAAATTAAATTTTTAGGAAAAGGAACAAAAGAAAACCCTATAAAATTAAGTGCAGAAACTCCAGGCAAAGTTTTTATTGAAGGTGTTTCAAACCTATCACTTGGAGGTGAGTTTTTAGAAGTAGAAGGCTTGCATTTTAGAAACGGATATTCGCCAACGGTTAATGTAATTGCTTTTAGAGCAGACGCTAAAACGATGGCAAATAACTGTAAAGTAATTAATTGTGTCATTATCGATTTTAATAAATTACAAAGAGACAATGACGATCTTTGGGTTCAGTTTTATGGCAGACATAATGAATTAAGTAATTGTTATATCGCCGGAAAAACAAACGGTGGCCCAACGGTAAGAGTAGATTTAAAAGGAGTTCAAAGTATTAAAAATTACCATAAAATTATAAATAACCATTTTGGGCCTAGACCTAGAAAAGGTGGCGCAAGAGGAGAAACTATTCAGTTAGGAAGTAGTTTTACATCTATGAGCCCAAGTAATACAATTATTGCAAATAACTTATTTGAAGAATGTAACGGAGAGGTAGAAATAATTTCTAGTAAAACGAATTTTAACATCATAAAAAATAATGTGTTTTATAAAAGTGAAGGCTCTGTGGTTACACGTCATGGTAATTATGTTACTATTGATGGTAATTATTTTATAGGTGATGGCGTAAATGAACAATATGGAGGAATTAGAATTATAAATACTGGGCATTGGGTTACTAATAATTATTTTTTCAACCTAAAAGGAACAAGTTTTAGAAGTCCGTTGGCAGTGATGAATGGTATTCCAAAATCACCATTAAATCGTTACAATCAAGTGACAGATGTAGTTGTTGCGTATAATACTTATGTAAACTGTAGTTCGCCTTGGCAGTTTGGTGTTGGTGCAAATATTGCGCAAGCGGCTGTATTGCCAAAATCAGAAATTCGTTCAGCAAGAGCAATTAGAACTACTGTTGCAAATAATATTGTGTATAATGAAAAAGGATATGAAGGCATTGTTGTAGAAAATGATAAAGCAGATGGCGTTTTATTTAAAAATAATATAGTAGACAATAAAGATGTTGCCTTTAAGGACTTTAATAAAGGAATTACTGCAGCAACTTTAGATTTAAAAAAGTTGTCGGACAACATTTATATTCCCAGAGGAATACCAAATAATTTTGAAGCATACAATGGTTTCGATTTTAATACTATTGAAGCAGATTTATTAGGTGTTTCTCGAAGAGGTAACAAAAGTCTTGGTGCAGTAACAGGTAAAAATGTTGTGAATCTAAA
>CAYWOM010000467.1:0-1914 GCA_964459905.1 uncultured Polaribacter sp.
GGCTTATAAGAAAAGAAAGGCTAGAAACCCAAGTAGATAAAATACTTTAATTAAAAAAACAGCCTCATTTTAAACAATGAGGCTTTTTTATATTTAAGAAATGAAAATAGAAGCAATTTATCAGATCTATAAAAAACATTACCTAGTAGATACCGACACAAGAAAAATTAGACAAAACACTCTTTTTTTCGCATTAAAAGGAACTAATTTCAATGGTAATACTTTTGCTGAAAAAGCTTTAAAAATAGGTGCTAGCTATGCCATTATAGATAACGAAAACTACAAGACAAGTAACGATAAAATTATTTTAGTTAAAAATGTCTTAGAAACCCTTCAAGAGTTAGCCAATTACCATAGAAAAAAATTAAAAATTCCTATTATAGGATTAACGGGCAGTAACGGAAAAACCACTACTAAAGAATTAATAAATTGTGTTTTAAGTAAAAATTACAATACAACAGCAACTATTGGAAACTTAAACAACCATATTGGCGTGCCACTTACATTACTTTCTATGACACCAAAAACAGAAATTGGTATTGTAGAAATGGGTGCAAATCATCAAAAAGAAATTGCATTTTTATCTAAGATTTGTGCTCCAGACTTTGGATATATTACCAATTTTGGCAAAGCTCATTTAGAAGGTTTTGGAGGAATTAAAGGCGTTATTAAAGGAAAAAGTGAATTATATGATTATATAATAGACAATGATAAAATTGTTTTTGTAAATCCTATTGATGAAATTCAGATAGAAAAAACAAAAAATTTACGCAAAATATTTTTTCATGATGAAATAAAAATGGAGGAAGTAAATCCGTTTATAAAATTATCATTTAAATCAACCTTAATTCAAAGTAATTTAATAGGGAACTATAATTATACTAACATTGCAGCAGCTATAACTATTGGCGCTTACTTTAACGTAGCACATCAAGATATTAAAAAGGCTATTGAAGATTATAAACCTACAAATAATAGATCTCAGATAATAGAAAAACAATCTAATAAAATTATTTTAGATGCTTACAATGCAAATCCTTCTAGTATGAAAGTTGCATTAGAAAGTTTTGCAGCCACTAATTACAAATCCAAAACCGTTATACTTGGAGACATGTTTGAGTTAGGCTTAGAAAGCCAAGAGGAGCATAAAGAGATTGTTAGTTTAGTAACAAAACTAAATTTTAATAATACTTTTTTTATTGGTGAAAATTTTTATAAAACTAAAACTAAAAATCATCAATTTAAATATTTTGATGATTTTTATAAATACATCGAAAAAAATCCTCTAGAAAGCCAATCAATTTTAATTAAGGGCTCTAGAGGAATGTCTTTAGAAAGAATTCTGACTATAATTAATTAATATTTTTTTTATGATATTCTAATAAATTATCAATTGGTCTTTGTATAACATCTGTTATTTCTAAGTCGTTTTTCTTCGCTATTTTCTCTAAAATATCTCTAAAATAGTGTGCTATTGAACCAATAAAATAAATTGGTGTTTCTTTTGTTTTATGGTAGGGTAAAATTCTGTACTTAAAAAATTCTTGAAACCCTTTTTTAATAATTCTTTTAATATACTTATCTTCTTTAAAATCGAACATAAATTTAGCAAAAGACGCTAAATACATATTAGGATTTGGTTCTCTATATAAATTCTTTTTTATATAATCTGCATCTAAATTAAATTCCTTATCAAACTCTTTTGCAATTTTTTTTGGCATTTCACTGTAATAATAATCTAGTAGTAATTTTTTTCCAAAATAATTACCACTGGCCTCATCCATTAAAATATACCCCAAAGAAGGCACTAGCATTTCCATACTTTTACCATTATAGTA
This sequence comes from uncultured Polaribacter sp., assembly GCA_964459905.1. Classification (GTDB taxonomy): domain Bacteria; phylum Bacteroidota; class Bacteroidia; order Flavobacteriales; family Flavobacteriaceae; genus Polaribacter. The sequence goes on from CAYWOM010000467.1 coordinate 1,839, forward strand.
GCAACTATTAGATCCGGTTCCTAATATACAAACGATAGCAGGTTCACTTTTAGATGCAGCATAAACAGCAGCTAAC
>CAYWOM010000468.1:0-1914 GCA_964459905.1 uncultured Polaribacter sp.
CAGAAAGATATATTAAAAAAGAAGGAACAAAAATAATTTCTCAACCTATAAAAGGGACTGCAAAAAGGTTAATACGCGAATTTGATGACGCTCAATTAGCTTTAGATTTAATGCGAGATGAAAAAGAGCGTGCAGAAAATGTAATGATTGTAGATTTGGTAAGAAACGACTTGTCTAAAACCGCAAAAAGAGGGAGCGTAAAAGTAGAAGAATTGTGTAAAGTATACTCTTTTAAACAAGTACATCAATTAATATCTACAGTGGTATCTGAGGTTGAAGAAAATACACATCCCATAGAAATTTTAAGAAGCACTTTTCCTATGGGAAGCATGACGGGCGCACCAAAAGTATCTGCCATGAAAATTATTGAAGAATTAGAAGAAACAAAACGCGGAATCTATTCTGGAACCGTTGGTTATTTTACACCAACAGGTAATTTTGATTTTAATGTAATTATTAGAAGCATACTCTATAACCAAGAAAATAAGTATATTTCGTATTCTGTAGGTAGCGCAATTACCGTAAAATCTACCCCAGAAAAAGAGTATGAAGAATGTTTGCTAAAAGCAAAAGCAATGAAATATGTTTTACTGAATTTGAAGTAGGTAAAAAATCTATTTTAATATTTAAACAATAATGATTGAAAAAACAGAAATAAGTATTTGGATTTTTATACTTTTAGCTATTATTGTAGGTTTTGTTATTGGTTTAATAATGAGTTTTTTCACAAATACTAAAGTTTCAAAAAAATACAAACAAAATAACGAAACAGACGATTACAGTTATATCGATTTTGATTAAACAAATGCTAAATTTACTAAATTAATAAATGATTATCAACCCAGAAGAAAAATTTAAGAAGGTACTAGAAAGTTTAGAAGAAAAACCGGCGGAACAAAATATGTTTAATCAGTTTTTAGAACTGTATCCTGCCGAATGGAAACAGCTAAAAATAACCTTTTCTAAATTTAATAGAAGTAAACAATTTGGTAAAACAATTCCTTTACCAAAACCAGAACAATCGCTGCGAAAAATGATTAGAGTTTGGTTAAAAAAACAGCAATTATGACACACCAAGAATTTAACTTCACAATTTACAAAACAGTTTTTTACGGTCAAATTTGGGAAGCTAAAAAACCCAAAGGAGTTGTAGTTTTAGTACATGGTATGGGCGAACATTCTGGGCGTTACCAGCATGTAGCCAAAAAATTAACTAAAAATAATTTTTCTGTAGTTGCTTTTGATCATTTTGGGCACGGTAAAACGGCAGGAAAACGAGGTCACAACCCAAATTTTAACGCTGTATTAGAAAGCATTACTAAAACTATTGATAAAGCTGTAGAATTATACCCAAACGAACCTATTTTTTTATATGGGCATTCTATGGGCGGAAACGCTGTAATTAATTACGTGCTAAGAAAAAACAACACGTTACAAGGCGTTGTTGCAACAAGTCCGTTTTTAAAATTAGCTTTTCAACCACCCGCATGGAAACTTTCTATGGGCAAGATTTTACAAAAAATTGCGCCGTATACAACTATGGGAAATGAGCTAGATGCCAACCATATTTCTAGAGAAAAAGAAGAAGTTAATAAATATATTAATGATCCTTTAGTGCACGATAAAATTAGTGCTAATTTTTCTCTAAGCTTTATTGAGAGTGGAAAATGGGCCATTGAAAATGCACCTAAATTAACAACGCCAACCTATCTTTTACACGGCACAGATGATAAAATTATAGCCTACACTGCAACTCAAGAATTTGCAAACAACACCAAAAAAGCTACGTTAAAATTATTTGAAGGCGGTTATCATGAACTGCATAATGATTTATGTAAAGAAGAAATGTTAACAGCTATTGTAGACTGGCTAAATTCTAAACTTTAATTCTTTTATTCCTATAAAATCAGGAAT
>CAYWOM010000469.1:0-1901 GCA_964459905.1 uncultured Polaribacter sp.
AACCACAAAGCTCATCAAAAGGATAATTACAATCTTCTTGTTTTGCATTTAAAACTGCAACTGCTTTTGGTATTTCTTTACCGGGTTTGTGATGATCGCAAATAATAAAATCGATGTTTTTCTCTTTTGCATACGCCACTTTTTCAATAGCTTTTATGCCACAATCTAACGCAATTATTAAAGAGAAATTGTTGTCTTGTGCAAAGTCTATTCCTAAATAAGAAACGCCATAACCTTCTGCATATCTATCTGGAATATAAGTAGCAATATTTGGATAAATTGTTTTTAAATAAGAAGCAACTAAAGAAACAGCGGTGGTTCCATCCACATCATAATCGCCATAAATTAAAATGTTTTCGTTGTTAGAAATTGCGGTTTCAATTCTAGCAACAGCAACATCCATATCTTTCATTAAAAACGGATTATGAATATCTTCTAAACTGGGGCGAAAATATTTTTTTGCTTCATCGAAAGTTTCAATATTTCGCTGACAAAGAATTTCTGCGATGGTTTTATCTACTTGAAGTTCTTTGGCTAATTTTGCTATTTTCTCTTTTTCGGGTGTTAACTTTTTAGTCCATCTCATAGCATTCTATTTTTTAGCAGCAATTTTCAATTAGCAATTTATATTTTATGTAAAAATATTTCGGTTTCCACGGCAGCAAACTGTCTAAACATTTCCATAACACCACAATATTTAGTTACCGATAAATTAACTGCTTTTTGTATTTTTTCTGCTTGCAAATCATTGCCTGTAAAATGATAATCTACCTTTACTTTGTTGTAAAATTTAGGGTGTTCTTCTGTTAATTGACCCGTAACTTCAATTTTAAAATCGGTAGGTTCTGCGCGCATTTTTTTTAATAAAGAAACAACATCTAAAGCAGAGCAACCTGCTAAAGAAGAAAGCATAAGTGCTTTTGGACCAAAACCGGTGGTGGTGTTATTTTCTTCATCAGCCGCCGAAAACATTGTTAATTTATGACCACTTGGGTTATCCGACTCAAATTGTTCTTTTTGTGTCCAAATTGTAGTTACTGTATTTTTAACCATAATTTATATCTTTTTTAAAATTGAAGTATTAAATTGTGCTTCTTTACAAAAATAAGAAAACCTTATAAGTTAATGGTTAAATTTAATAAATCTCTGAATTTTAAATACAAGATACTTGCTGTGTTAGGTCTGTTTTTTTCTTCTTTTTTTTATAGTCAAACAGATATTCCGCCTTCAATTACAGCACAAGGTAAACAAGCATTTTGTGTTGGTGCATCAATAAAAATAGTTACAGATTTTACAATTACAGATCCAGATGATACAGGACTAGATTCGTTTTTTATTCAAATATCTTCGGGCTATCAAGCAAACTTAGACCGATTAAACTTGTCTGGAAGTCACCCAAATATAATTCAAATTTGGAACCCTATAGAAGGAAAACTTACGCTCATATCTTCGGCAAGTAACTCCGAAATGTTATTTACAGATTTAGAAAACGCCGTTAAAGACGTTACTTTTACAACGTCGGCAAATACTATTACCACAGAAAAATCTTTTTCGTTGTCTATTGGCGATGCTAATTATTTACCAGCAACAGATCATTTTTACCAATTTATAGCCAATCAAGGGATTACTTGGAGCACAGCAAAAACAGCAGCAGAAAATAGTACTTACTTTGGTAGACAAGGATATTTAGCAACTTTAACAAGCCAAGAAGAAGCAGATTTTGCTGGAAAACAAGTCTCTGGAGCAGGTTGGATTGGCGGAAGCGATGCCGAAACAGAAGGGCAATGGAAATGGGTTACAGGACCAGAAGCTGGTATCGTTTTTTGGAATGGAGAAGTTAGCGGAACAACACCAAATTATGCTAATTGGAACAATAATGAACCCAATGATTTTAAAGGAAA
>CAYWOM010000470.1:0-1900 GCA_964459905.1 uncultured Polaribacter sp.
TAACCTTAATAAAAGAAGCCTTGACTTTAAAAACACTTACTGAAGAACGCTTAAATTTTTCTGTTCGTAAAATTTTAAAAGCCAAGTATTGGGCAGGTTTGCACAACTATAAACCTGTTGTTTTAGAAAACATACAAAAAGATTTAAATACTGTAGAAGATCATTTATTACACAGACAATTGGTTAAAAATTCTTTAACAGTTGTTAAAAATTTAAAAGGAGATATTGCTATTAGAAATCTAGATAAAAGATATATTACGTACGTAAAATTAGGTGACGATTCTGGAGATTCTTTTGTGAAAATGTTACAAAATTATACAAAGGTAGATGTAGTTTCGGCTAAAAATTTAGATCAGTTAATTAAAAAATTAACACCCTATAATTTAGTAATTATTGGTTTTCATAAATCTAATTTACACCCTTGGAAAAGCTATAAATTCACTATTAAAGAGTTGGTTTGGTTGCAAGAAATTGCTAGGGAGAAAAACGTTATTCTAGATGTTTTTACAAGTCCGTATAGTTTACTGCAACTAAAATCTTTTACAAATATAGAGAATATTGTTGTTTCTTACCAGAATAGTAAATTGGCACAAGAACTCTCTGCGCAGCTTATTTTTGGCGCTTTTAGTGCCAAAGGGAAATTACCGGTTTCTATAAAAAATGAATATTTAGAAGGATATGGTTTAATTACCACCAGCTTAAGCAGGCTAGAATATACCATACCAGAAGCGGCAAAATTATCTTCTAAAAAGTTAGCGTTAATAGATAAAATGGCCGATACTATTTTAAAAGATAAAATGGCGCCAGGTTTTCAGGTATTAATAGCAAGAAAAGGTAAAGTTGTTTTTCAAAAAAGTTACGGACATCATACAGGGATAAAAAAACGAAAAGTAAAAAATTCTGATGTGTATGATTTGGCTTCTTTAACAAAAATTTTAGCATCGCTTCCTTTAATTATGAAAGCAGAAGAAGAGCATAAAATACATTTATCTGAAAGCTTAGAAAATCTTTTACCAAGTTTTACAAGTTCTAATAAAGATACGGTTACTGTAAAAGAAATTTTATCTCATTTTGGTCGATTAAAAGCCTGGATTCCGTTTTACAAGGATACACAAGATAGTATTTCTGGTAATAATTTGGCAAGTTTTTATAGCAACAAAAAATCGGGTAAATTCAATATAAAAGTTGCTAAAAACTTATTCTTAGATAAAAATTACAAAGACAGTATTTATAAGTATATAAAAGATGCCGATCAAAGACAAAGAATAGGTTATAAATACAGCGATTTAGGTTATTATTTATTTAAAGAAGCTTTAGAAAAACAGTACCAAAAACCGCTTAATAAATTAGTAGATCAAGAATTTTATCAATCTTTAGGAGCTAATAGAACTACTTTTTTACCATTGCAAAAATTTTCTAAAAACAACATTGTTCCTACTGAAAAAGACACGTATTACCGCAACCAATTAGTACATGGTTATGTGCATGATATGGGTGCAGCAATGTTGGGCGGAGTAGGAGGTCATGCAGGTTTGTTTGCCAATGCAAACGATGTTGCCAAAATTATGCAAATGTACTTGCAAAAAGGATTTTATGGTGGCAAACGCTACTTAAAAACAGAAACCATTAATAAATTTAATCATCGTTATTTTTCTAAACAGAAAGTTCGTAGAGGTTTAGGGTTCGATAAACCGCAGCTAGACCCTAAGGTAAAAGCAACCTGTGGCTGTGTTTCTGATGAAAGTTTTGGGCATTCTGGTTTTACAGGAACCTATACTTGGGCAGATCCAAAAAGCGAAATTGTGTACGTCTTTTTGTCTAATAGAATTTATCCTACAATGAAAAATAGAGGTTTAATAAAAAGTAATGCGCGTACTAAAATTCAGCAAATTATACAAGA
>CAYWOM010000471.1:0-1898 GCA_964459905.1 uncultured Polaribacter sp.
ATCAAGATCACAGTCAGATTCAAGCGCTGCATAGCGGTTCGAGTCCGTGTAATTGGCCCGGCCCCACTGAGCTCGCGTGTATTTCGACGTTTGTGAGGACCTATTTGAGTTATAACTGTTCGGATTGTCATTAACAAAGTCATTGTGACGAGCTTTATATGAACCATACGAAACCCATGGCTTACAGGTAACTCCTTCGGGCCAAAAACAGGGATCGTCGGTTATATAACATGCATTCTCATCATCTTCAATATTTACGCGGATAACAACCGAATTTCCGTATCTAGGTTTTCTAAATATAGTGACCATGGACACTCTGGGTCCGCACTTTTGAATATAGTTTCTGATCACGGTCTCAGTAATGTTTGACTGAAAACCTCCTACATAAAACCGTTTAGGACGTTTTACAACAAACTGTTGAAAGTCGTCCTCTTCATCCGCGTATGAACTCGCCTCGACAACTTCGGGGTTGCCGCCACTAAATCTGTGGTTAGCGACATTGGATGCGGCCATTTCTCCGTTAATTATGTCAAAATTAACTTGCCTTAAAGTACGTCCGCGTTGTTTATTTGTACGTTTATATTGTTGGCTTAGAAGAAAACTTGGTTCCGTCTGCTATGAGTATGAATACAAGAAGCGAGCTAGAAGAAGAGCGCAGATTGTTTTATGTGGCATTAACAAGAGCCGAAAAAGTAGCGTATTTAAGTTATGCACAAACGCGTTACAGATGGGGTAAATTAGTAGATGCAGAACCAAGTAGATTTTTAGAAGAAATAGATGATGAATATTTGTATTATATTACACCAAAAGCACCAGAACCTTCTGTTAACAAATTTATAGACAAAAGTATTTTTGATGATGCTCCAAAAGGAATTCGTTTTCAAAAACCAATTCAGCGAAAAAAAATGGAGCGAGATTTGGTTAAAAAGAAAGAAATTATAGTATCTAAAAATCTTAAAAAAGTATCGGAGACCATCTCAAAAGCAAATTTATTTGACAATAATATTGTAGTTGGTAATATAATAGAACACGAACGTTTTGGTAGAGGAGAAGTACTTTCTTTAGAAGGAAAAGGGCCCGATAGAAAAGCAATGATTAAATTTGGTACCGCAGGTAAAAAAAACCTGCTCTTACGTTTTGTAAAATTAAAAATTATTGGTTAAAATAATATAATTCTCTTTAAAAGGTTAGATATAACTAAAAATAAAATGCTATTTTGCAACGTTAAATAACTACAAGATTATAAATTGTCAGTTCGGGTGTCACACTTTTTTTTCGTGATGTATCGAGCACACTTCAAAAATAAAAAAATGACATTCGATTTAGAATACAATTCAGAAAGACCGTTAATGATAATACCAGAATACGGCAGACATATTCAAAAATTAGTAGACCATTGCTTGGGTTTAGAAACCAAAGAAGAGCGCAATAAAATGGCAAAAGCTATTGTAGATGTTATGGGAAACTTACAACCACACTTAAGAGATGTACCAGATTTTAAGCATAAATTATGGGATCAGTTGTACATAATGGCAGATTTTAAATTAGATGTAGAATCTCCATATCCAACTCCTTCTAAAGAAGAATTACAAGAAAAACCAGAAGGATTAGCATATCCAAAATCGGCCTCTAGATATCGTTATTATGGTAACAATATTCAAACAATGATAGATATTGCATTAAGTTGGGAAGAAAGTGATAAAAAGAAAGCTTTGGTATTTACCATTGCAAATCACATGAAAAAATGTTATTTAAATTGGAATAAAGATACTGTAGACGATGCCATTATTTTTAAGCATTTATTCGATTTATCTGACGGTAAATTAGATTTAAGAGAAACCGAAGAAGTGCTTTCTGAAAGCAAAAACTTATTAAGAAAACGTAGTTCTCAAGGTCAG
>CAYWOM010000472.1:0-1892 GCA_964459905.1 uncultured Polaribacter sp.
CTACCATAAACTTAAAAGAATTTAAGTTTTTGATTTCTGTTCTTGGGTTTAAATTGGTTGTTCCTATTTTTCTTAAAGAAACAGAAACATCAGATTTAAACTCTCCTTTTTCTAAATTTGCTTCAGAGATTCCTAAATTCTGAACAATTCTTTGAATGTATTGTGCATAGGTAGAAGCATCTTCTACATTTCTGATACAAGGCTCTGTTACAATTTCAATTAACGGAACACCCGCTTTGTTAAAATCGACTAAAGAAATTTTCTTTTCGTGCATCAATTTTGCCGCATCTTCTTCGATATGAACCTGCGTTAAATTCACGGTAAATTGAGAGCCATCATTTCTATAACAAGAAACTTCGCCATCTGGAATTACAGGATTATGAAACTGTGTAATTTGTATGTTTTTTGGGTTGTCTGGATATTCGTAATGTTTACGATCCCAAGAAATTACTTCATTCGAAAAAGTAGATTTTACCGCTTTTCCAAAATAAATAGCTTTTGTAATTGCCTCTTTATTTATAGAAGGTAAAATTCCCATTTGCCCTGTACAAACAGAACAAATATTTGTATTCTGAATTTCAGTTTCTTCATTCGGACAAGCACAAAACAACTTTGTTTTTGTGTTTAAACGAACGTGCGTTTCTATTCCGATAATTAATTCTAAATCGTGCCCCTTTAAAGCTTCATTTAATTGCGTTAATTCCATTATAAAATATCGTTTAAGAAGTTCGCAAATTGTAAAACGTGTACCTCATTTTTCTTGTCTGCTGTAATTTGTAATCCTGTTTCCGTTCCTTTTGGGATTGTTAGTGTAGGCAATTCACCCAAACTAAAACCAACGGTATACGCATCAGATAAATACATTGCTAAAGGATCATTTAAACTCTTGCCGATTTTAGGGGGACTTGCGGGTGTTACTGGCGATAAAATAATATCAACAGCCGTAAAATCTTCCGTAAATCTTGCTGAAATTTGATCTCTTAAATTTTGTGCTTTTAAATAAATTTCATCAGAAAAACCTTGCGATAAAACCTGGTTTCCACCAACAATTCTTCGTTTAGATTCTTCAGAGAAATTTTCTGACCTTGTAATTGAATAGGTGTCTTTTAAATTCTCACCTTCAATTCTTGCTCCGTAATTTGTGCCGTCTAAACGAGATAAGTTAGATGCCGTTTCTGCCATTGCCAATGTATAATACGTAGAAACTAAAATATCTGAATCGAAAAAATCGAGTGCTTTTACGTCAATACCTTTTGCTTTAATTTTATCAATAGTTGCTAAAAAATCCTTTTTTATTTCTGATGAAATCGCTTCACTTTCAATAAAGTTCTTAAAGTAACCAACTGTTTTTACTTCTGAAGCTACTTTAGTAGATTCCTCTGAAATCTCTTCCGAAGCATAACTTGTCTGATCTTTTACATCTTTTCCACTCATTATATTTAAGACAATTCTAATGTCTTCAATAGATTTAGCAATGGGTCCAACGCAGTCTGTAGAAGATGCGTATGCCATTAATCCAAAACGAGAAATTCGTCCATACGTTGGTTTTAAACCATACACTTTATTGTAACCTGCTGGTTGTCTTATAGAACCTCCAGTATCTCCACCAATAGAAAATGTTGTAAAATCTTTGGCAACATTTACGGCAGAACCTCCAGAAGAGCCTCCGCCAACTAAAGTTGAATCAATTGCATTTTTTACAGCGCCAAAAATGGTGTTTTCAGAAGAAGAACCGTGTCCGAAACTATCACAATTTTCTTTTACTAACGGAATTGCACCTGCATCTAATAATTTCTGAATTGCAGTTGCGGTGTAAGGCGATTTGTATTTCTTTAACAAATCTGAACTAGCAGTTGTATAGGTTCCTTGTACCATATACACATCTTTAATTC
>CAYWOM010000473.1:0-1887 GCA_964459905.1 uncultured Polaribacter sp.
ATTGGCATCAAAATTTTTTTGATGCCAACTTTCTTTTACCTTTGTTTTTATATGATAGAACAAAAAGAAGCCATTTCTGAAAAAGCTGTTTTAATAGGAGTTATTACCCAAAACCAAGACGAAACACAATCTGATGAATATTTAGACGAATTAGAATTTTTAACATCTACTGCAGGTGGTGTTACTGTTAAACGTTTTGTGCAAAAAATGGAAAAACCACACCCTAAAACTTTTTTAGGCACAGGAAAATTAGAAGAAGTTAGAGATTATATAGAAGCTAAAAATATTGGTACCGCAATTTTTGATGATGAATTATCACCTGCACAATTGCGTAATATCGAAAAAGTTTTAGATTGTAAAATTTTAGATAGAACCAATTTAATTTTAGATATTTTTGCACAAAGAGCACAAACAAATTCTGCAAAAACACAAGTAGAATTAGCACAATGCCAATATTTATTACCACGTTTAACAAGACTTTGGACACACTTAGACAAACAAAAAGGTGGTATTGGAATGCGTGGTCCAGGGGAAACAGAAATAGAAACAGACAGGCGTATTATAAATGACAGAATTGTACTTCTAAAAAAGAAGCTTGCAACTATTGATAAACAAATGGCTACCCAACGTAAAAACCGTGGCAAAATGGTTCGTGTAGCTTTGGTTGGCTATACAAACGTTGGTAAATCTACCTTAATGAATGTTATTAGCAAAAGCGATGTTTTTGCTGAAAACAAATTATTTGCAACCTTAGATACAACGGTTAGAAAAGTAGTTATTAAGAACATTCCGTTTTTGATGACTGATACGGTTGGTTTTATTAGAAAATTACCAACTCAATTGGTAGAGTCTTTTAAATCTACTTTAGATGAAGTTAGAGAAGCAGATTTACTATTACATGTAGTAGATATTTCTCACCCTAATTTTGAAGATCATATAGCGTCTGTAAACACCATTTTAGATGAAATAAAATGTGCAGACAAACCTATGTTAATGGTTTTTAATAAAATTGATGCTTATCAACACGAAACTATACAGGAAGACGATTTGATTACAGAAAAAACCAAAATTCATTATACTTTAGAAGATTGGGAAAAAACATGGATGAATGATTATGAGCAAGAGTCTATTTTTATATCTGCTTTAAATAAAGATAATTTAGAAGATTTTAAAGAAAAAACCTACGAAGAGGTTAAGAAAATACACATTCAGCGTTTTCCTTATAACGATTTTTTATATTATGAATATAAAGAAGAATAAAACACTGTTTCATAAATGTGTGTAAGTTTTAAAATAAAAACAGGATTTCATAAACTACATTTTTTTTATTAATTAAAGATTTATAAAACTTACAAAACGACTATTTTTTTAAAAACAAATAGATAATATGACAATAATCATATTTTATTAAACGTATTAATATTATTTTTAACAAATCAACTAACAGGTAAAAACCCTAATATTTCTGCTATTAAGTAAGTAGTATATTGTCAATTCTATTTTATTCTTTATTTAGTAAAAACCTGGTTACACGTTGATTCATATTCTCCTCCTATTTGCATATTGCTTGCAATTATCAAAAATGATAAAAAATGAAAATAAATTGGGAAACAGGAGTTGTAGTTGGTGTTATAGGTTTTATGGGCTTTGTTTTATGTTTATTATTTGCTATGAATACAGACAAAGTTTTTATGAATGATTTGGTTACATATAAAAATCACAAACAAGAGCTAGAATACAAACAACAAATAAAAGCCGCTAATAATTCTTCGAAATTAGAAGAAAATATGAAGGTTTTAAAAACTAACGAAGGTTTCCAAATAAATTCTCCTTCTAGGTTTTCTACTAAAAATATTAAAGGTAAAGTTTTTATCAAGATAAAGAAGA
>CAYWOM010000474.1:0-1886 GCA_964459905.1 uncultured Polaribacter sp.
TGAATTCCGAATTCATCGCCAACTTTATCAGCTCGTAAAACATCTAAATGATTTCCTCCATCAAAAATTTGAAGTAACCCCGTATTTTTATTTAACGCTTCTAAAGACGCATCTTTATTTTTTGCGTTTCCACCAGCATACCATTTTGCGTCTAAATACATTTGACGTAATAACGCCATTGCGCCCATTCTTGATGTTGGATAAGATTGACGCGATAAAACGCTTTTACTAAACGATAAATACTGAGCAGATTTGTTATTTAAAACTCTATACGCATCAGAAGAATTAGGATTTAATGCAACTAACATTCCGTTTCCACGAACAATTCCGTCTTGTAAATGTGTGTTTACAACGCCAAAACCTGCTTTTAATAATTCGGTTGCTTTTTTACTATCGAATTTAAAAGAAGTTGTAGCATCTTTTTCGGGCATAATATGATCATTCCAATAGAAACCAGTTCTACTTGCATCATATTGTGGTTTTTCTCTTCTGCTATTACGCTCGCCTTTTGGTTTTGCAATCCCAAAATTAGAATACATATCAATAAAAGAAGGATAGATTGTTTTCCCTTTTAAATCGATTGTTTTTGTTCCTGATGGTATTTTTACAGATTTACCAACCCCAACAACTTTACCATTGTTAATTAGTAAGGTTCCTTTTTTAATAATTTTTATTGGAGTAACGTAGATCGTTGCATTTTTAAAAGCAACCATGCTGTTCTTTGTGGTTTTTACACCTGTATTTGTTGGAAAATAATCTTGCGCTTTGGCAGATATAACCATCAAAAAAGAGCATACTAAAAGTAGTTTTCTCATAAGTTTAATTTGGTTTTAGAGATAAGTTGTTAAATTTAACTAGAAGTGATTAGTAAACTGTTAAAACATTTTATTTTAACATAATTTTAAGAATTATAAGTTGCTTTTTTTTCAAAATAAGAAATAAATAAATCTACCACGTAGTTGTAAGATTCAACTCCTTTATCTTGTTTGTTGGCTTTTAAATAGGCGTTGTAACCTTTTTTTATAATGGGTTCAAACGGGTTTTTATAGCCTTGCCAAAACGTATAACTGGCGTTAAAGTCTTTAATTACTCCTTTGTTTACGGTTTTCCACAATTCTTTTGATAAAACCCGATCACGTTTTCTTAATTCTGAGATACAATACCCAAATGCCATTCTGTAACTGGCATATTTAAAATAAACATCGTCATTATAATTAGCAGCTAAAAAACCTACAAAATTGGCTTCATTTTCTGCAGCAAAACCAATTTGATGCGCCATTTCATGACAGGTTGTAGTTGGGTAACTTGTAGTAGGAATTTTATTATTTACCTGCGCTTCGCCAGTTAATGGATTTAAATATCCTGTGGTTCCATTATACGTTTGTAGCAAACTCATTAACGAACTTTTTACAGATGTATGTTTATATTTTAGTTGTGGAAAACTGTTTTCTAAATTAGTATAACCAGCAACAGCCATTGTATACATTTCTTTTTGTGAATGCGGGTTTTCTACTTGTAAAGTATCGTTTTTTGTAATTTTATGTTGATAAAAATTAAGTTGTTCTATAATATGTTTGGTGACTTTTTTTAATTGTTTTGTAGAGTATTTAGATTGGTTATAATCTAGGTTTTTAGCCAAAGGTTCTCTGTAATAATTTAATCCCCAGAAAAGATAAAAACAAAAGTAGATGACAGATAAAATTGCCGTAAAATGAATCATTTTTGGAATAAAATTTTTAAACCGTGCTTTTATCAATCTAACTAAAAAACGAATAAAAATAAAAAGTCCAAAAGCAATTAGAAGATCTCCTACAGAAAAAGGAATCCATCCTAAAATAATTCTAAAAAAGGATGAAATAAAAGGATAGATTCCATTTGAATAATAC
>CAYWOM010000475.1:0-1869 GCA_964459905.1 uncultured Polaribacter sp.
CTATGATTTTTACTTTTTTCATCATTTCAAAGATAGAAAAACATAGGCAGTTGTAAAATTATTTCATCAGATTATTAATTGCTTTTTGGTACATTTGTTTTTTATAAATGAAAAATAAAAAATACATTTTACCAATTATTGTAATTGCACAATTCTTCTGTACATCTCTTTGGTTTGCAGGAAATGGTGTAATTTTAGACCTTATTTCTATTCATCAACTAAAACAATCTGCAATAGGAAATTTAACCGCCGTACTTCAATTCGGTTTTATTACAGGAACATTACTCTTTGCCTTGTTTACAATCACCGATCGTTTTTCGCCTTCTAAAGTGTTTTTTATTTGTGCAATTTTAGGATCTATTTTTAATTTAGGAATCATTTTAGAATCTAATAATTTAGTAAGTTTGCTTACTTATAGATTTTTTACAGGCTTTTTCTTAGCAGGAATTTATCCTGTTGGAATGAAAATTGCCACAGATTATTATCAAAAAGGATTAGGTAAATCGCTCTCATTTTTAGTTGGTGCATTGGTTTTAGGAACCGCTTTCCCTCATTTATTAAAAGCATTTTCAAGTATTTTTCTTTGGAAAAATGTTTTAATAACCACATCAGCACTCGCTTTTTGTGGCGGATTGTTATTATATCTATTTGTTCCTGATGGTCCTTTCTGTAAAAAATCTTCGAAATTAGATTTCTCTATTTGTTTTAAAATATTTGAAAATATAAAATTTAAACAAGCAGCTTTTGGTTATTTTGGTCATATGTGGGAATTATACACATTTTGGACATTTGTACCCGTTTTCTTAAAAATTTATTCAGAAATTCACTCAAACTCAACATTTAATATTCCGTTGGTTTCTTTCTTTATAATTGCAATCGGGAGTTTAGGCTGTATTGTATCTGGCTTTATTTCTGAAAAGTATGGAACTAAAAAAACAGCATTTTATTCCTTATTTTTATCAGGAATCTGTTGTCTTTTACTTCCTTTTCTGTTTTTAGTTGATAACACCTATCTGTTTATAACTTACTTATTATTTTGGGGAATGGTAGTCATTGCAGATTCTCCGTTGTTTTCTACTCTAGTTGCTCAAAATGTAACTTCAGAAATTAGAGGAACCGCTCTTACAATTGTAAATTCTATTGGTTTTACTGTTACTATTATCAGTATTCAACTATTAAATTATCTATTAGAAAACAACAATACAAATTGGGTGTTTTTAGTTTTAATGTTAGGTCCAATCTTCGGATTAAAATCAATGAGAGAAAAAAAACTAAAACATAATTAAAATTGCAATCGCAACAAAAACAACAATCTGTGCCCATTTTAAATACAATCCTATATTTTTATTTTTTGAAAGATACTCAGAAATTTTACCACCTAAAATTGCAATTGCACCAAAAATGATAAAAGAAACAATTATAAAAAGTAAACCCAAAATATAAAACTGTATTACTTTAGAGAGGCTTTTTGAAAACAAAAACTGTGGAAAAAATGCTAAAAAGAAAATAGTTACTTTCGGATTTAAAACATTCATTAAAAACCCTTTTTTAAATAGTTCTAATGTTGTTTTTTGAACTACGTTTTCTGTTGAAAATGAAATTTCTGCATCACTTTTAAATACTTGATATGCTAAATATAACAAGTAACCAGCTCCAAAAAGTTTAATGATAAAGAATATATTATCACTTTGTTTTATAATTGCTGAGACTCCAAAAGCTACTAAAGTGGTGTGAATAATACAGCCTGTCATTAACCCTAAAACAGTTGCTAAACCAAATTTTTTACCGTTTACAATACTTTGTGTTAGTACAAATATATTATCTGGTCCTGGCGAAATTGCCAAAACTGATGTTGCTAATGCAAATGAT
>CAYWOM010000476.1:0-1865 GCA_964459905.1 uncultured Polaribacter sp.
TTGAATATCAGCAATTGGTTTGGTTTTAGAAACTGCAACTAATGTTACATTTTCTACAGCAGCTAAATCTGTAGCAAATTTGTAGGCAATTTTTCCTAAACCTAAAATTCCCCATTTTATATTTTTCTCTGTATTCATTATGTAAAGTCTAGTTTTCGCTCAATTCTAATTTTGTGCTGTTGGGTAAAAGCGATTGTATTATAATTGCAATTACCATAACCAAGAAACATCCTAATAAATTTAACCATAAATACGGCAACCAATCTAATAGAAAAACAGTAATTATTAACGCTTGAGTAATTAAAGCTGCTACAAAAACAGCGTTGCCTTTTACAAATTTAATAAAAAATGCCAACAAGAAAATACCTAATACATTTCCGTAGAAAATAGAACCAATAATATTTACTAACTGAATTAAATTATCGAATAAATTGGCTACACAAGCAACAGAAATAGCAATAATACCCCAAGCTAACGTAAACCATTTAGAGGCTTTTACATAATGTTCTGGACTCTTTTCTTCTTTAATATTTCGTTTGTACAAATCCATGGCAGTGGTGCTAGCCAAGGCATTTAGTTCTGATGCTGTAGATGACATTGCCGCAGATAATATAACCGCCAACAACAACCCAATTAAGCCTCTTGGAAGGTTATTTAAAATAAAATGAATAAAAACATAATCTTTATCATTAGACTCAATTTTTTCTACAGATGCGTCATCAATCTTTTTTATAATAACTTTAGATTTCGCTTTTAAAACAGCATCTCTTTCATTTAAAGTTAAAATTTGTTGTTTTTCTTCAACCTGAAAACCATCTACAAATAGTGCTTTTTTTGTGTTTTCTATATTAACATGTGCTGCTTCTAATTGTTGGTATTCTGCTGCATATTTAGAACTAGAAATTGCATTATTTGCTGTTGGATTAAAGTTTAAAGGCGAAGGATTAAATTGATAAAAAACAAAAACCATTACACCAATTAACAAAATAAAAAATTGCATTGGCACTTTTAAAAGTCCGTTAAAAATTAAGCCTAACTGACTTTCTCTAACCGATTTTCCAGACAAATAACGCTGCACCTGACTTTGGTCTGTTCCAAAATAAGACAACATTAAAAAAGTCCCTCCTAAAATACCAGTCCAAACGGTGTAACGATTACTTAAATCAAAAGAAAAATCTAATACCTCCATTTTATTACTTGCGCCGGCAATTTCTAAAGCATTTGTAAATGTAATATTTGCTGGAAGTTGACTCATAATCATAAAAAATGCAATTAACATTCCTATAAAAATAATAATCATTTGTTGTTTTTGAGTTACGTTTACAGCTTTTGTTCCGCCAGAAACGGTGTATATAATTACTAAAAAACCAATAATAATATTCAATGTTAATAAATCCCAACCTAAAACCGCAGATAAAATAATTGCAGGCGCAAAAATTGTAATTCCTGCTGCTAAACCTCTTTGCACTAAAAATAAAATAGCTGCTAAACTTCTTGTTTTTAAATCGAATCTACCTTCTAAAAACTCATACGCTGTGTATACTTTTAACTTGTGATAAATGGGTATAAAAACCACACAAATAATTATCATGGCAATGGGCAAACCAAAATAAAATTGTACAAAACCCATTCCGCTATGAAAGGCCTGTCCTGGGGTTGATAAAAACGTAATTGCACTTGCCTGTGTAGCCATTACAGACAAACCGATTGTCCACCATTTAGAGTCGTTACCACCTTTTATATAATCTTGAACATTGGCATTTTTACGAGTAACGTAAGTTCCGTAAGCAACAATAAATAGAAATGTTACAGATAAAATAATCCAATCTACAGTGTGTAATTTACTTGCTATTTCCATAAATTAT
>CAYWOM010000477.1:0-1863 GCA_964459905.1 uncultured Polaribacter sp.
AAATTTCGAGAATTTTTTAAAAACAAAAAGACATTATTTTCATCTAAAAAAGGAACACCACCAGCTCCAACAGTATAAATAGATTGGGTGTCTGAACTCACATAAGTGTCTCCAATAATTTTACCACTCATTACAGTAATTTCTGAATCTGTAAAACCATTTTTTACAGAAACTATTTCTGATGTTTGACTAAAACTATTTAATGTAATAAATAGTACTAAAATTGATATTATTTTTTTCATCTTAATTTATTTTTTGTGAAGTCCAAACCCCGTTATTATCTACTACCAATCTCCATACAGTTCCATTTGGCGATATTCCTTCATATCCTTCTCCTGCTGTTGTAACTCTTAAAGAATTTACACTAACTGTTGGTGTTGTAGTAGAATTAATTGCAGTTGAATTAATTTTAAAAGATGTATCTTGACATTTTATCCAAGTTGCGGGTATTCCTGCTGTTATATCAACTTCTAAATTATTTTCAGAATTATAAGCATATTGCGAGCCATCTTCTAAAGTAAAAACTTTTATTTCTCCACTTATTTCATTTACAACTTTCAATTCCATTAATGAAGATAAAGTATTGATTACTGCTGGTGTACCAGTGTTACCTCCCCGACTAAATAAAGACTTTGCTCCAATAGTAATCCACCAGCTAGACCCTGCTGAACCATTATAGAACCCTTCTATGCCTGCTACGTTTTGAAAACTCATACCTTGAAATCCAGAGCCAAATGAAGGAGTTGAAGAAATCAAATTAAACCCAGTAGTTGTATCTTCTGGTGTGTCTAATGGGTTACTTGTCTGTGTCCAGTTAGCGGTTTGCCCTAGGTCGATATAATTTAATATGAATTCAAACGAACCATCTGACTTTCTAAATGACTCCACTTGATCCATTATTGAATACTTTCCTTCTGTTGCTGGGTTTACACTTGTAGCATTAAAAGATAAAGCCTCTACTGGTGTTGTGAAGAAGTTTGGTGAACTTGCTCCAGCTGTTATATCTTGTCTTAGAACAATAATCTCTGAAGGCGCTGTGTAACATTCAACATTTGTAATTGTAGCTAATAAATCTTGCTCACTAAGAATATTAGTTGATGGGTCTTTAACAAGCATTTTTGTTGCTGTTGTAATTGTAGGTGTGTCAGTTAGCTTTAATTGCCCTGTAATATCAACTTGCCCATTAGTAGAATTATCTTTAAGAATAAGTATAGGAGATTGATTTGAAGTTACTCCGTCTTCTACTCTAAATTCTAACCCTTGATATATAGGTGTTATTAACCCCATATTTTCAGTACCTTGATAAAACATAGTAGAACCACCAATATTTAAAGACACGTACTCACTTGATACAGGAAAAACACCTATTGAAACTTGTTTATCATACCTAATATGTTCATTTGAATTACCTATAAGATTTTCAGTCCAAGGACTTGAAGATATATTATTTAATTCATTTTCTAATACTTTCCAAGGAATTAAAGCATCAGGTGTAGAACTTGAATAATCACTTGTAGGTAAAGAAACATTAATAAATCCATCAGAATCACTTTCCGCAGGTGTTGGATTATGAAAAAACCTTAACTTTTTAGATTTTGCTTCTAAATAATTTTTTAATGCTAAAACATCTGCTCCATCATCAGCTTTAAAATAAGTTACATCTTCATCTATATTTAAGGTAGAACCTAAATTAGTAGTATTAATATCAATTTCAGCAAAAATAACATCTACACCGCCTTTCACATGACCATTGTCTAACCTAATAGAAGTGTGTGTTCCTAACATATCTGTTACAGAAGCGTTTGCGTTGTTAATTCTTACATCAATATCTGTACCTCTCATTTCTCCAGCTTCTCCTGTTCC
>CAYWOM010000478.1:0-1853 GCA_964459905.1 uncultured Polaribacter sp.
CTTCAAAAATTGCTCCAGTGTAATAATTTAATCCTCTTGCTAAAGTAACATCTACTTCTAAAGCTGCAGTTTCTAAACCTAATTCCTCTATAGAATTAATTACAAAACGTAACTCTTCTACTCCACTTGTTCCTTCTTCAGAAGTTGATAACATACTTTCTAAAGAAGCTAACTTCTCTATATTAGAACCCGTAAAATCGAACAAAGGTTGTACTTTTTCAATAGCTCCTTCTGTAATTCCTTTGAATAGCATTTCTTTTACAACACCGTCTTTACCAATTTTATCAACTTGTCTAAAGCAACCGTAAAATCGATTAGCTTGTCTTGTGCTCCAATAACTTCTGCAATACCAGATAATATTTTTCTATTGTTTATTTTAATAGTTGTGCCTGCCAAACCTAATTTGGTAAAAACAGTATCGTACAATTGTACAAATTCTACTTCTTGCCACAAAGATTTACTACCAACAACATCTGCATCACATTGAAAAAACTCTCTAAAACGACCTTTTTGCGGTCTGTCTGCTCGCCAAACAGGTTGTACTTGATAACGTTTAAAAGGAAAGGTAATATCATTTTGGTGTTGTACAACGTATCTTGCAAAAGGTACTGTAAGATCGTAACGTAAGGCTTTTTCGGAGATTTGAGAGGTTACTTTTAAACTATCTTTTTCTGATAATAATTTCTCATCTGCTTTCCTTAAATAATCTCCAGAATTCAAAATTTTAAAAATCAAACGATCACCTTCTTCCCCATATTTACCCATTAAGGTTGATGAATTTTCGAAACTTGGCGTTTCAATTGGTTGAAATCCGAAGGTTTCGAAAGCAGTTTTAATCGTATTCATAATATACGTACGATTGGCTACTTCTGTTGGTGAAAAATCTCTGGTTCCTTTTGGGATGCTTGGTTTCATATAAATCAGTAATCAGTGTTCAATTATCAGTTATCAATGCTTAATTGATTATTGTTAATTGATTATTGTTAATTGTGGACGCAAATATCGTGAAAAAGTTATAATTTTTAAGCTGTTGGAACCGTTTTATTTTGCTGTCTTAAACTGTGTAAAGAAGCATTTAACTCGAAACCTAATAAAAGAATTATTGCGTTTAACCACACAAACAACATCAATATTAAAAGTGTACCAATAGAACCGTATAACTGATTGTATTGTGCAAATTTAACAACGTAAATTCCGAATAAATAAAAGGTGCACAAAGATAAAAAGGTAGTTAAAACTGCACCAGCAGAAAAGAACCTGGTTTCTTTTCCTTGTTTTGTTCCGTATCTAAACAATAAGGAAACTATGGTAAAAATCATGATTAGGAATAACAAACCTCTACCATAATAAAACAGGTTTAAATCGCTTGTATTTAACCAACCATTTTCATCAATCTTAGACAAGGCAACTTGGTATAAAATAACTAAAGTTACCGTAACTATTAAGAAAAGTGAGATTAATAAAGAAACGCCTATCGAAACAAAGTAAGATCTAAAAACATTTCTAAACTCTGTTACGTGGTACGAATATTCGAATCCGCCAAAAATAGCATTAATACCATTTGTCATTAAAAAAATAGACAGTAAAAAACCAAAAGAAAGCAAACCACCATATTGATTGTTTACAATATCGCCAATAACAACATTAACGGCTTCAAAGGTTTGTGGTGGTAAAATATCTTTTATAAAAGAAAATAATCCTTCTTGAAAACCTTCTATTGGAATGTACGGAATTAAGGTTAAAATGAATAATAAGAAAGGAAAAACTGCCATAAAAAAACTGAATGCAATTCCGCCAGCTCTAGAGGTTAAAGCGCCTTTTACAATACCTATAAAATACATTTCTAAAACATC
>CAYWOM010000479.1:0-1850 GCA_964459905.1 uncultured Polaribacter sp.
TGGCTGCTTTAAATCCGCAAATTGTGGTAAAATTACCAATGATAAAAGATGGTATAAAAGCCTGTAAATACTTTTCGTCTAAAGGAATTAAAACCAATGTAACCTTAGTTTTTTCTGCCGGACAAGCATTATTAGCTGCAAAAGCAGGCGCAACTTATGTGTCGCCGTTTATTGGTCGTTTAGACGATATTTCTACAGACGGTTTAAATCTAATTTCTGAGATTCGTTTAATTTACGACAATTACGGCTTTGAAACTCAAATTTTAGCAGCTTCTGTACGTCATACAATGCATATTATAGATTGTGCAAAATTAGGTGCCGACGTTATGACAGGGCCTTTAAGCGCCATAGAAGGTTTGTTAAAACACCCTTTAACAGACATTGGTTTGGCTAAATTTTTAGCAGATTATAAAAAAGGGAATTAAGAATAGTTTTTAGTTATTAGTGCTTAGTTTTTTTAGTACTTACATATAACTTTAAAAACAATTATTAGAAGCTATTTCCTGCTTTTCATTATATCTTTTTTATGAAAAATAAAAAAGGATGCCATTTCAATCAGGGCTAAACTTGTTTAGCAGCTCATAGCAAAAATATAAATAGTTTCTATTTGTTGGTTTTTAGTAATTAGTAGTGTACTAAAAACCAACAACTATAAACTTTTTAAACTTTGCTGCTTTGTAACATTGCTACTATAATATGTATCCAAAAAAATCTTTAGCACAACTTGTAATTGCAGCATGTACTCAATTTAATATTGATACCGTTGTTATTTCTCCGGGTTCTAGAAATGCACCACTTACCATCGGTTTTTCTAATCATACAGAAATTGAAACCTTAAGCGTGGTAGATGAACGTTGTGCTGCTTTTTTTGCACTTGGTATTGCACAACAAAAACAAAAACCAGTGGCTGTTTTATGCACTTCTGGTTCTGCTTTGTTAAATTATTATCCGGCAATTGCAGAGGCATTTTACAGCAATATTCCGTTGGTTATAATTTCTGCAGACAGGCCAAAACATTTAATAGATATTGGGGACGGACAAACCATTAGACAAGAAAATGTGTTTGAAAACCATATCTTATTTTCTGCAAATTTAATAGAAAACGAAAAGTTTAAAACAAGAAATGCGCAATTAATAGGAGAGGCTTTGCAGATTGCGGTTTCTAAAAAAGGCCCCGTACATATTAATGTTCCTTTTGATGAGCCTTTGTATGAAACGGTAACCGAATTGCAATTATTTAATTTTCCTCATATTTCTATGAGTTCTTTAGATAACTCTCATATTAAATATAAAAAATTAGCAAATATTTGGACAGCAGCTAAAAAGAAAATGATTTTAGTGGGCGTTAATTATCCTGATAATGAATTACATCGATTAATAGATTTGTATGCCGAAGATGAATCGGTTTTAGTGCTTACAGAAACTACCTCTAATTTACATCATACAAAAGCTATAAACTCTATAGATCAGCTAATTTTTTCTTTAGATGATGTGCAGTTTAAAGAATTGCAACCCGAAGTTTTAATTACTTTTGGTGGCATGATTGTTTCTAAAAAAATAAAACAATTTTTACGAAAACACCAACCAAAACATCATTGGAATATTGATGAACACAAAGCAACAAACACCTTTTTTTGCTTATCGGAATTTATTCAAATAAAACCAACCAATTTCTTTTTAAACTTTAATAATATTATTTTTAAAAAAGAAAGCAATTATCAACCAAAATGGTTAAAAATTAGAGACGAAAAAAGAGCAAAACATGCTGTTTATTTTTCAGGAATTAAACATTCAGATTCTAAAATTGGCAGGTATATTAGCGTTCCACAACGCATTGCTATCATAAAAAA
>CAYWOM010000480.1:0-1847 GCA_964459905.1 uncultured Polaribacter sp.
CATCAGCTTCAATACATAAATTTAATGCTGTTTGACCACCCATTGTTGGCAAAACAGCATCAATTTGAGGATGCTCTTTTAAAATTTGAATAATCGATTTTGTGGTTAAGGGCAACAAATAAATATGATCTGCCATCGAAGGGTCTGTCATAATTGTTGCAGGATTGGAGTTGATTAGAATTGTTTCTATTCCGTCTTCTCTTAAAGAACGCAGAGATTGTGAACCAGAATAATCAAATTCACAAGCTTGACCAATAACAATAGGTCCAGATCCAATAATTAAAATTGATTTGAGGTCTTTTCTTTTTGGCATGGTAACTAGTTGTATTTTATTAGTTTGTAAAAATAAATAAGGTTTGGGTACAAAAAAAGGTGTTACTAAAAAATAGTAACACCTTAATTATTAACAAATTGTTAATCATTATCTTTTATGTCTAGTTTCTGAAGATACAGATACTTTTTTTCTTCCTTTAGCTCTTCTTCTAGCTAAAACTTTTCTTCCATTTGCAGAAGCCATTCTTTCTCTGAAACCGTGTTTGTTTCTTCTCTTTCTCTTTGATGGTTGGTACGTTCTTTTCGGCATTATATGTATTTTTAAATATCTTCTTTTATTATTTTGTACTTATTGATTTTTACATCATTTAAAGCGTTTGCAAATATACAACTGTTTTTATTTTTGACAAACAGTATTTAAAAAAAAATGAAATATTTTTTACTAGTGCAAATTTACAAATTTTAAAAATCTTTTCACCTTTTTTATTTGTGATAAATTTTAGAGTTAGTACTTTTGCGCAAACCTAATACTACCATGCACAATACTAAATACGTTTTTGTAACAGGAGGCGTAACATCATCACTTGGAAAAGGAATTATTGCTGCTTCCTTGGCTAAATTACTACAAGAAAGAGGCTTTACGGTAACCATTCAAAAACTAGACCCGTACATTAATATAGACCCAGGAACGTTAAACCCCTATGAACACGGAGAATGCTATGTTACAGACGATGGCGCAGAAACCGATTTAGACTTAGGGCATTACGAGCGTTTTTTAAACATTCCTACATCACAAGCAAACAATGTTACTACAGGTAAAATTTATCAATCGGTAATTAATAAAGAGCGAAAAGGAGCGTTTTTAGGTAAAACAGTGCAGGTTATTCCGCATATTACTGATGAAATTAAACGCCGAATTCAAATTTTAGGAGAAACAGGCGACTATGATATTGTAATTACAGAAATTGGTGGAACCGTTGGTGATATAGAATCTTTGCCTTATGTAGAGTCTGTAAGACAACTATTATGGGAAAAAGGCTCGGAAAATGCTATTGTTATTCATTTAACATTGGTGCCTTATTTGGCGGCAGCTGGCGAGTTAAAAACAAAACCAACACAACATTCTGTAAAAATGCTAATGCAAAGTGGTGTGAGCCCAGATATTTTAGTGTGTAGAACAGAGCATGAAATTTCTGATGATATAAAACGCAAATTAGCTTTGTTTTGCAATGTTAAAAAAGAAGATGTTATTCAGTCTATAGACGCAGAAACTATTTACGATGTTCCTAATTTAATGCTAGACGAAGGTTTAGATGAAGTTGTATTAAAAAAATTACAGCTTACATCAGAAAAAAAACCAGCTTTAAAAACTTGGAATAAATTTTTACACAAACACAAAAACCCTACTTCGGAAGTAGAAATTGGGTTAATTGGTAAATATATAGAGTTACAAGATTCTTATAAATCTATTACAGAAGCTTTTATTCATGCAGGTTCATCTCATGCAACAAAGGTAAAAGTACGTTGGATTCATTCTGAAAGTTTAACTCCTAAAACTGTTGAGAAAAAGTTAG
>CAYWOM010000481.1:0-1837 GCA_964459905.1 uncultured Polaribacter sp.
CTTAGAAAAAGGTATGCACGGTATCTGTTTTAGTATGTATGAAGATGGGCAAGAACCTGGCGATACCATTACTGAAGAACAAGTAGAAAGACGTATTAAAATTTTGAAACCCTATACCAAATGGATTCGCTCTTTTTCTTGTATAGAAGGAAACGAATTTGTGCCCGCAATGGCAAAAAAACATGGTTTAAAAACCCTAGTGGGTGCTTGGTTAAGCGATGATTTAGAAAAAAATGAAGAAGAAATTAAAGCGCTTATTAAATTAGGCAAAGAAGGGCATGTAGACATTGCTGCTGTTGGGAACGAAGTTTTATATAGAGATGATTTACCAAAAGCAGAGTTACTAGCATACATTAAACGCGTAAAAGATGCTTTACCAAATATCCAAGTTGGTTATGTAGATGCTTATTACGAGTTTACAGTACACCCAGATATTGTAGCAGCTACCGATGTTATTTTAACCAATTGCTACCCATTTTGGGAAGGTTGCCCAATAGAATATGGCCACCAACACATGCAACAAATGCATGGCCAGGCAACAGACGCTTCTCAAGGAAAACCCGTAATTATTACAGAAACTGGTTGGCCTAATAAAGGACAAAGTGTAAAAGGGTCGGTGCCTTCAGAAGAGGCGGCTATGCAATACTTTATTAACGCAACTCAATGGTCTCAGGTAGCAGACATCCCTATGTTCTATTTCTCTTCTTTTGATGAGTCATGGAAAACAGGGCCAGAAGGTGATGTAGGTGCACACTGGGGGCTTTGGGATAAAAATGAAAAGTTAAAATTTTAAAGTAATAGCTTTTAATTTTAATCGATAGAATTCCCCGATGCGCTGCCCCGTGGTAGTTTATTAAATAACAAATTTTAAAACTCTGTAAATAATTTATTTACAGAGTTTTTTTATTTAAGTTATATAATTTTTTTTTAACATTAATTAAGAGTTATTACTACCATACATTTCCCATACACGTATACTGTAGGTGTATTTTTTTTAAACTTTAACACTATTTAAATTCTCTGAAAAACGTTTACATAACTAGGTTTAACAACTATTATTAAACTTTTATTTATCTGTATACTGTATGTTGCGGTATATTATAGTTAATATTCAATAGAAAAAGGTTAATATTGATGTATAAAATTAAAACACATACTAAATTATGAGAAAAATTACATTATTATTTGCCTTATTGATAACTTCAATTGGGTTTTCACAAACTTACGATTTATTAGAATCATTTAATGGATCCGGATTAGAAGGTGCTTTTGGAGGTACCGCGGCAGTATATGCAACTGATCCTACAGGAACAGACCAAGTTATCCAAATAGATAGTAGTCCAACCGGTAATACTTGGCAAGGGGTAAACGTTACTTTAACTAGTAACTATAGTTTAACTTCCGCTACACAATTAACGATGCAGCTAGATGTTTACTCAACTACAGCTATAACTATTGCACCAAAGGCGCAAGGTGGTGTAGCAGGAGCACCAGAATCTGTTACTTCTGTAGATCATACAGGAGCAGGTTGGGAAACTTTAACGTTCACTTTTGATAAAAGTTTAGATGGAAAAGTACCAGCTAACGGAGAATATGCTGATTTTGCGCTTCATATTAACTGGGATACTGCAGCTAATGCCTTTGGTGCAGCAGATAGTAGAATGTTTTATATAAAAAACCTTAAAGGTTTAGCTGTTGTTACAGTTCCAGATCCAGCACCTACTTCAGCTGCTCCATCTCCAACAAACTCAGATTCAAATATTTTAAGTATCTATAACGATACTGGAGCTTTTACAGCAAATTCTGTTGCTTGGACTCAAGATTACGATTTTGGTTC
>CAYWOM010000482.1:0-1831 GCA_964459905.1 uncultured Polaribacter sp.
GTTTAGCGAATGAAGCTAAAATAAGAAATTATCTTTTTCAAGAAATAGACACTACAACAAAACAAAAATTTACTTTAGGATCTACTTTTTTAGAAGAAAATTTTAAGTTACCCACAGATTTTTTAGACAGCGATTCTATAATTGTGAAAAGGGTTTCTGGTAAACAAGATTTTTTTAGAACCAAATTAATTAAAGGAGTAGACAATATTTTTTCTGCTGTTGATGAAGAAAGAACCTCTTTTACACAAAGATATTTAGACATAGAAAAAACGTATTTATCTCCATTCTTTGATATGTATAAAAAGGCAAAACCTGTGCATCAAAGAGTAAGCAATAAAGAATTAAAAGAAACTATAAAAGAAGAGTTAGAAAAAAGAAACATCAATTTAGATTTTAAATATGGCGTATATGGTAAAGATGGCTTAGCAACCAAATTAAAATCTGGTTATTATACCATTAATAAAAAAAACAGTGAACAATACCCGCTTTTTTTTAATGCTAACAATGACGCTAAATATTATTTGTATGTAACGTTTCCTTCTAAAAACGAGCATATTTTATCAGGAATTTCAGGTATTTTATTATTATCATTATTTTTTATCTTTATTATAATTGTTGCATTTTCTAGTTCTTTGTATCAATTAATAAGGCAGAAAAAAATATCAGAAATAAAGACAGACTTTAT
The DNA here is from genome assembly GCA_964459905.1 of uncultured Polaribacter sp. Lineage (GTDB taxonomy): Bacteria > Bacteroidota > Bacteroidia > Flavobacteriales > Flavobacteriaceae > Polaribacter. Next base: position 686 of record CAYWOM010000482.1, read on the forward strand.
TAATAATATGACCCACGAATTTAAAACACCTATAGCAACTATTAACCTTGCTTTAGATTCTATAAAAAACCCTAAAATTATTAATGATAACCAAAAAGTGTTACGATATATAGAAATGATTAGGCAAGAAAACAAAAGAATGCACTCTCAGGTAGAAAATGTTTTACGAATTTCTAGATTAGAAAAAAATCAAATAGAAATTAGTAAGGAAACTATAGATGTGCACGACACAATTGAAGATGCTATTACACATATTAGTTTATTAATTGATGACAAAAAAGGAAGTGTAACAACTCATTTAGAAGCCATAACGTCAGAAATTCCAGGAAACCAATTTCATTTAACAAATGTTGTGGTTAATATGTTAGAAAATGCAATAAAATATACCCAAGGTGCACCTAAAATAGATGTGTACACAGAAAGTACAAACAAGTTTTTTATTTTTAAAATAAAAGACGAAGGAATAGGAATGGGGAAAGCGGTACAAAAACAGGTTTTTAATAAATTTTACAGAGAGCAAAAAGGAAATATTCACGATGTTAAAGGTCATGGTTTAGGATTAGCGTACGTAAAAGAAATTATAGAAAAACATCACGGAACAGTTTTTGTTGAAAGTGAAAAAGAAAAAGGAAGCATATTTACAGTTAAATTGCCTTTAATTTAAATTATATAAAAATGGGAAGTAAAAAGATTTTATTAGTAGAAGACGATCCAAATTTTGGAACCGTTTTAAAAGATTATTTAGCGTTAAACGATTACAATGTAACACACGCAAAAGATGGCATAGAAGGTTTAATTATGTTTAAAAACAGTGATTATGATTTATGTATTTTAGATGTAATGATGCCTAGGAAAGATGGTTTTTCTTTAGCACAAGATATTAGAGGAACCAATAAAGAAGTACCAATTATTTTTTTAACCGCTAAAACATTAAAAGAAGATGTCTTAAAAGGATATTCTGTAGGTGCTGATGATTATTTAAATAAACCTTTTGATTCTGAAGTTTTATTACATAAAATAAAAGCTATTTTACAGAGAAAAGATAGTGATAAATCTAAAGAATCAGAAGAATTTGAATTTAATATTGGTTCATTTTTCTTCAATTCTAAATTACGTCACTTGTCTATTGGTAAAGATGCAGAACCA
>CAYWOM010000483.1:0-1807 GCA_964459905.1 uncultured Polaribacter sp.
TATCAACCCAACTTCTTATTGTGTAATATTATTACCGAGTAAGCTTTCTATTATATAAACAGATTGCTTTGTAATTAGCAATGACGTAGATAAATAATTATGACAACACAGCAAGTTTGGACAAAATATCATTTAGACCTCAAAAAATTTATCATCAGTAAGGTAAAAAACACTACCATTGCTGATGATATTTTACAGGATACATTTATTAAAATTCACACCAAACTTCATACTCTAAAAGATATTACTAAATTAAAATCTTGGTGTTTTACAGTTGCCAGAAACGCTATTTTAGATTATTGGAAACTGACAAACAAGACCTTTGAAATTGCCAATTTTGAAGCCGAAACACAAATTTTAGAAAACACGCATACAGAAAAAGATTGCCTACATGGTATTTTAAAAAACTTACCAAAAAAATATAGAAATCCGCTTTTTCTTTCTGATATAAAAGGTTTAAAACAAGAAGAAGTTGCCCATCAATTACAGCAAAGTTTACCTACCACAAAATCTCAAATACAGCGAGCAAGAAAATTAATTGCTAAAGGGTTTATGGATTGTTGTGGATTTGTAATGAATAAAAAAGGAAATTTGGTTGGCGAAATTAAAGACAAAGAAAATTGTAAAGTATGTACTTAATTTTTTCTAAGTCATTTTAAAAGAAAGCAAAAATAAATTTAATCCATTTATTGCTTTAAATTCTTACGATTACTTCATCAGAATAACAATCTAACACTAGTTATTGCTTTAATTTAATTACTTTTATCGTCTAATATTTTAAAAGTGAAAAACAAAGCTCTTATCAGTAAAGAATTAGATGATTTTTACAACAAAGCATCCGAAGAAACCAGACTAGAAAAAGGAATGGGGATTTTTGAGTTTGAACGTATAAAAGATCTTATAGCGTTGCATATTTCTAAACCCAATGCTACAATTATTGATGTTGGCGGCGGCACAGGAAAATATGCAGAATGGTTGGCTAATAAAGGCCATAAAGTGCAATTAATAGAACCTGTTTTAAAACACACAAAACTTGCAGAAAAAAGAGCTAAAAAATTAAAAAATCCATTTTCTGTAACCATTGGCGAAGCTAAAAAGTTACCTTACAGAGACAATGCTGCAGATTTGGTAATTTTACACGGACCTTTGTATCATTTACAAAAAAGAGAAGATAGAATTACTGCAATTATAGAAGCTAAAAGAGTCTTAAAAAAAGGTGGAATTATTTTAGGCTTTGCAATTAATTACACTGCTTCTACCTTGGTTGGTTTAATGAATGGTATGATTCATGCAAACTCATTTTTTAACATGTGTAAAGAAGAACTTACCACCGGAATTCATAATACACCAAAAGACTTTCCATTTTTATTAGCAGATGCGTATTATCATAAACCAGTAGGTTTAAAAGAAGAATTTTTAGAACAAAATTTAGAATTCATTAATTTATTTGCAGTAGAGAGTTTAATTTGGTTAGACAGCGAATATTTTGCAAATATGCTAGATAAAAAGAAAAGTAAAACACTAAAAGAGCTGCAAAAAATCACTCAAAATGATGAGTATTTATTGCCTTTTAGCCCTCATATGATGATTGCTGTAAAGAAATAAGACTACAATTCGAGAAAAAGTTAATACTAAAAAAACAACTTATGACTTAATCCGAAAAAACGTAATTTGTTCTACCTATGTTGTATCTAACAAAAAAAAAGCTCCTCAAAATTGAGTAGCTTTTGTCTACGATAACGTAGTTTAAAATGTGCGGGAGAAGAGACTCGAACTCTCACACCTCGCGGCACCAGATCCTAAGTCT
>CAYWOM010000484.1:0-1802 GCA_964459905.1 uncultured Polaribacter sp.
GCCTTTTCTGGGTTGTCTATTTTAAAAAACACAACACCATCTATACTACAAGGCACATTGTCTTCTGTCATAACCTCTTGAGAAACTATATTTACTGTAATCACACGAATGTCAACTACTTGTATGGTATCTACAATAGGAATTATCCAGCGAAACCCAGGTTCTAGAATTTTAATATACTTACCAAATCTAAATTTTAAAGCACGTTTGTACTCAAAAATAATACGTATACCAGACAGCAAAAATGTACAAATAATAATGATGATGATGATTAACGTTGAATTCATAACCTCTTTTTTTAACTGTTAATAAAAGTTAAACTTTATGTAAGGTCGTTATTCTTTAAGATTTAAAGAATGATATATATCATCTTAGATAGGTATTCTTATATTAGTAGAAAGTGCCGTCTAGAGAGTAAGAAATATTTTATTTGATTTTACTACGCTTTATTTGCCAATTGCCCGCAAGCAGCATCTATGTCTTTTCCTCTAGAACGCCTAACATTTACTGTTATATCATTCATTTCTAAATTAGAAATATAGTTGTTAGTTGCAGCATTACTTGCTTGTTGAAATTGCCCATCGTCTATTGGGTTATATTCTATTAAATTTACTTTGCAAGGCACGTATTTACAGAATTCTACCAAAGCTTTTATGTCTTCTTTTCTGTCGTTAATTCCATTCCAAACTACATATTCATAGGTAATTGCTCGGCTTGTTTTTTCGTACCAATATTCTAAAGACTCTTTTAAATCCTTTAGCGGAAAATTGGTATTAAAAGGCATGATAGAAGTTCTAACTTCATCGATTGCAGAATGTAACGAAACAGCTAAATTAAATTTCACTTCTTCATCTGCCATTTTCTTAATCATTTTTGGCACGCCAGAAGTAGAGACTGTTATCCTTTTTGATGACATTCCTAAACCTTCCGGCGAAGTAATCATTTCTATAGATTTTAGCACGTTTTTATAGTTCATAAGTGGTTCTCCCATACCCATAAAAACAATATTTGTAAGTTTTTTATTATGGTATAATCTGCTTTGTTTGTCTATTATTACAACTTGATCGTAAATTTCGTCTGGATTTAAATTACGCATTCTTTTTAAGCGCGAAGTTGCACAAAACTTGCAATCTAAACTACAACCAACCTGACTAGAAACACAAGCTGTTGTTCTTTTCTCTGTAGGAATTAAAACCGATTCTACGACTAATCCATCGTGTAATTTTATGCCGTTTTTTATAGTACCGTCTTTACTTTTTTGCATGGAATCTACCTTAATATGGTTGATTACAAAGTTTGCTTCTAACATTTCTCTGGTTTCTTTAGAAATGTTGGTCATATCTTCGAAGGTATGTAAAGACTTGCTCCAAAGCCATTCATACACTTGGTTTCCACGAAAAGCTTGGTGACCATTTTCTACAAAAAAGAATCTTAATTCGTCTTTTGTTAAGGCTCTTATGTCTTTCTTTTTATTCAAAATAGTTGTTTTAAAAGATTGATTTACTTGGTAATTAAAATTAAATAATTACAAAAATACGTATATAATTTGAGCTTATAAGTATGTGTGTGTTAGCAATTGAAACGAAATAAAATTTAAGGATTTTAGAGCACAGTTAAGGGATGTAGAACTCTTTCTTTTTGGGCTCATTAATATTTTTTCTTAATTCTAAAACCCCACAACGTTATGACTTGATCCAGCAAGGATCAAGTAATATAGTTGTGGGATTGCTAAATATTATAGAACTATGCAAAAAATAGTTTTATGGATTTTAGTACTGATTTATTGTCATTGTTTCTACCTC
>CAYWOM010000485.1:0-1800 GCA_964459905.1 uncultured Polaribacter sp.
ATAGCGTGTAGTTTTTTATTTATAAAATTACCAGATCCGTTAAATTCTTTAGCATCGCTATTAAAAATTTCTTTTAATTTGCCTGTTTTTGGCAAACCAATGCTATATTTTTCTCTTGGAATTGGTGTCATATTTAAAACAATAACAATGTTATCTTTTTCGTTTTCACCTTTTCTGATAAAAGAAAGCACCGAATTTTGGTGATCTCCATGATCTATCCATTCAAAACCTTCGTTTGAAAATTGATTTTGATGCAAAGCTTTTTCTTTTTTGTAGAGTTTGTTTAGCTCTTTTACTAGGGTTTGTGCACCTTTATGAACATCGTATTGTAACAAGTGCCAATCTAAACTTTGGTCAAAATTCCATTCAGATGTTTGCCCAAACTCACTTCCTTGAAACAATAATTTTGCGCCAGGATGTGTATACATAAAACTATACAACAAACGTAAATTTGCAAATTTCTGCCATTCATCACCAGGCATTTTATCTATAATAGATTTTTTACCATAAACAACTTCGTCATGAGAAAGTGGCAGCATAAAGTTTTCTGTAAACGCATAATTTAGACTAAATGTTAAATCGTTTTGATGGTGTTTTCTATAAATAGGCTCTTTGGTAAAATAATCTAAAGTATCGTGCATCCAACCCATCATCCATTTCATGCCAAAACCTAATCCTCCAGAAAAAACAGGACTAGATACTTGCGGAAAAGAAGTAGATTCTTCTGCAATGGTTTGTACGTCTGGAAAATTTTTGTAAACCGCTTCATTCATCTCTTTAATAAAACTAATGGCCTCTAAATTTTCTCTGCCTCCAAATTGGTTCGGTTCCCATTGACCTTCTTCTCTAGAATAATCTAAAAATAACATAGATGCTACTGCGTCTACCCGCAAACCGTCTGCATGATATTGTTCTAACCAAAAAATAGCATTACTTATTAAAAACGATTTTACTTCGTTTCTACCATAATTAAAAATAAGACTTTTCCAGTCTTGATGATATCCTTTTCTAACATCTGGGTGTTCGTATAAATTAGAACCATCAAAAAAACCTAAACCATGGGCATCTGAAGGAAAGTGAGATGGCACCCAATCTAAAAGCACGCCAATTCCTTTTTCATGAAATTTATCAACCAAAAATTTAAATTCGTCTGGATAACCAAAACGAGAAGTAGGAGCAAAGTAACCTGTTAACTGATAGCCCCAACTTGGGTCATACGGAAATTCCATAATTGGCATAAATTCTACGTGTGTAAAGTTCATTTCTGCCACATAATTTACCAATTCATCTGCTAATTCTGTATAACTTAAAAACCTATTTTCTTCTACTTTTTGTTTCCAAGAACCCAAATGGACTTCATAAACGGCATAAGGTGCATTTAATGCATTATGCTTTTTACGTTCTTTCATCCATTTTTTATCTTTCCAAGAATAAGTATCTTCCCAAACAATAGAAGCCGTTTTTGGTGGATGCTCGTTTCTACGCGCATACGGGTCTGCTTTTTCTGTTACAATATCATTATTAGAACTCTTAATTTTATATTTATAAACGTTTCCTTTTCCAACAAAAGGGATAAATCCTTCCCAAACTCCACTCGCATCCCATCGAACACTTAGTTGGTGTTCTTCACTGTTCCAAAAATTGAAATCTCCAATTACAGAAACTGCTTTTGCACTAGGTGCCCAAACAGCAAAATAAGTGCCTTCTATACCTTCTTTTGTTAGTATATGAGCACCAAATTTTTCATACAACTTGTAATGTTTACCAGCTTTAAAAAGACTAATATCAAAATCTGAAAAT
>CAYWOM010000486.1:0-1795 GCA_964459905.1 uncultured Polaribacter sp.
ATGGCGAAATTACCAAGCAAGTTCCTTGTTTTGCTAATGCAGGAACTTGAAAGCAGATTGATTTTCCACCACCCGTTGGCAGCAATGTTATTACATCTTTTTGCTCTAAAACAGCGGTAATTATTTCTTGTTGTGGGGTTCTAAAATCTGTAAAACCCCAGTATTTTTTTAGTATTTCTTGTGCGGTAATCATAAATCGCTAGTAAGCGAATTAATAATAAAATTGGTGCGTTCTATAACGGTGCCAAAGGGAACATTTACAATTACATATCCTAAATCTAAATAAGCTTCGGTTAAAAATGTATCAATGTTTGTAGATTCTTCAAAAGTTTCATACCGTTCATTATCGGTTGTGTGTATTTCTTTCCATGGCGAAAAATGAAAAATGGTATCGTATTTGTAAAAATTACTTTTTTCTGTAAATATCGAGGGGTATGATGTTTTAAAAAAATCGAGATAAGCATGCACGTCCGGAATTCCCCTGTCAAAGAAAACTATATTTTCTTTACTTTTATTAGCAGAAATAAACTGTTTTTCTCTACCTTCTAACAGTAGTTTGCTAAATAATAATGGTTCTGTTAAAAAAAGTTGATCAATTCCTGCTTTTTTTGCATTTAAAATAACTTCTCTAGAAATTTCAGGCATACAAAAATAATCTCTTTTTATAAGTTCGTTTAAAACCGAAGTTTTACCTGTTCCTGGTCCGCCAATTAAAACAATTTTTTGTTGCATTTCACAAAAATAAATGAATCTCTTTATAAAACTAATTTTTAATGTAATTTTGTATTCTGTATTTTGAAAATAATTTACAAAAAGCGTATAATATTATGAGTGATAAAAAAGCATTTTATACAAAGTTAAAAGCGCAATTAGATGATACAACGGTGTTTCCTGCAGATTATATGTATAAGTTTATTGTACCATCCGATGAAAATCAGGTAAAAGAAGTAGAAGAATTATTTAACAATACAGGTGCTGTTATAAAAACAAAAAAATCGAAAACAGGAAAATATAACAGTCTTTCTATTGTATTAAAAATAAAAACTTCGGATGAAGTAATTTTATATTACCAAAAAGCAGAAAAAATTAAAGGAATCATTTCGTTATAATTATATTAGTTTATGAAAAAATCAGTTTTATTAGTTGTTGTTTTGTGTTTGTCAGCAGTTGTATTTGCACAGAAAAAAGAAAAAACATTAGTTACTATTGATGGTAAAAAAACCACAGTATCTGAATTTAAGAGAGTTTATGAAAAAAATTTAGATGCAATAGATAATGATGAAGCTAAAGATATTTCTAAAAATTTAGATTTATTTATTAACTACAAATTAAAAGTAAAAGAAGCTTATAAAATTAAGTTAGACACCTTTCCTACCTATAAAAGAGAAATGGTAAAGTATAGAAACCAACTTTCTGCGCCATATTTAAGAGATACTACTTTTTTAAGAGAACTGGTAAAAGATGCTTATTTTAGAACAAAAAACGAAGTAAAAGCAAAGCACATTTTAGTTAGATTACCAAAAGATGCAACGCCAAAAGACACCTTATTAGCTTTTAATAAAATTTTAAAAATTAGAGATAGAGTTTTAGATAATGCTAATTTTGAAACCATTGCTTCTGAAGTTTCTGAAGATTTATCTGCCAAAGACGACCCAAAAACAGGTAGAAAAGGAAATAAAGGAAATTTAGGTTATTTTTCTGCTTTTAGAATGGTGTACCCGTTTGAAAATGCAGCCTACACGACTAAAGTTGGCGAAATCTCTATGCCCTTTAGAAGTCAGTTTGGATATCATAT
>CAYWOM010000487.1:0-1788 GCA_964459905.1 uncultured Polaribacter sp.
CTTACCACCAAATTCGGGACGTATAAAGTTAGTTTTAAAAAAATAGACGATACAAGTTTTAAGTATCATAAATCCATTACGATTAAAGAAGGTATTCATCCTAAAGAAGACTATAAATTGTACAGAAGTTTTAGAAGAAGTATTGCTAAATATGAAAATTTAAGAATTGCGATTACTAAAAAATAATAAAAATGAAAAAAATTATCCTTGTAGTATTTGTTTTAAGTCAGTTATCATTAGTTGCGCAAGACTATAAATTTGGCAAAGTATCTAAAGCCGAATTAGAAGAAAGTGTATATCCTTTAGATGCTACCGCAGATGCAGCATATTTGTATAAATATAGAAGAACGTATTACGATTACAACTCTACTACGGGTTGGTTTGATGTGGTTACAGAAATACACAACAGAATTAAAATATACAATAAAGAAGGATTTGAAAAAGCAAATCAAAATATTATTTACATAAAACCAGATACTGGAGACAAAGAAAAAGTTACTTCTATTAAAGGATATACTTTTAATTTAGAAGGAAATAAAATAACTAAAATAAAATTATCTAAGAAAGATGTTTTTGACGAAAAGAAAAATAAATTTAGAAGTATTAAGAAAATTACGATGCCCAATATAAAAGAAGGCTCGGTAATTGATATTACCTATAAATTAGTTTCACCTTATTATAGATACGTAGATGATTTAGAGTTTCAACACGATATACCTGTTAAGAATTTAGATTTTACAGTAGAGGTGCCAAAATATTATACCTTTAAACTAGCCACAAAAGGATATTATTTTATAACACCTACAAAAACAACAAAAGATAAGAGTTTTACTTATTCACAAAAATATAGAGCGGATGCTGGTGGATATACGGGTAATACAAAAACAGTTAATCAAACCTCTAAAATAGATTATAAAGTAGAATACTCTAAATACACGGCAACAAATATTCCTGCATTAAAAGATAATGAACCTTATGTTTTTAATATAAGAAATCATAGAGGAGGTATGAAATATGAATTGTCTTCTATCGATTTTATTGGAAGCACAACTAAGTATTTTTCTACAACTTGGGAAGATGTTAGTAAACAGATATTTAAGTCTCAAAATTTTGGAAAAGAATTAGAAAAAACAAGTTATTTTAAAAAAGATTTAGATGCTATTTTAGCAACTATTAGTAGCGATACTCAAAAAATAGCTACCATTTTTCAGTTTGTAAAATCTAAAGTAAAATGGAATAATTATTACGGTAAATATACAGACAATGGCGTAAAAAAAGCATACAAAGAAGGTGCAGGTAATGTAGCCGATATTAATCTAATGCTTACGGCAATGCTGCGTTTTTCGGGTCTAAATGCAAACCCTGTTTTAATAAGTACAAGAGCCAACGGAGTTCCGTTATTTCCAACAATAAAAGGTTTTAATTATGTAATTACTATGGTAGAGTTTGCTAATGGAAACTATTTGCTTTTAGATGCTTCTGAACCTTATAGTGTACCTAATGTTTTACCGTCTAGAGCATTAAATTGGAATGGAAGAAAGGTAACAAAAACGGGAGCTTCTTCTTGGGTAAATTTAATGTCTTCTAATTTAGCTGCGGAAGACAATAATATACATGTTAAAATTACTGGCAATTTATCAGTCGAAGGCTTGTTAAGGTCTAAATACCGTAATCTAGAAGCACAAAAATTTAGAAAGAACAATAATCATGTTAAAGAAGAAACTTTAATTTCTAACTTAGACGAAAAATATGCAATAGAAATAGAAAACTATAAACTAAACAATGAAA
>CAYWOM010000488.1:0-1773 GCA_964459905.1 uncultured Polaribacter sp.
TTTAATTATCGATTCAGTTTGAAAGTGATGCCTTATAAACTTTTTAATAATAATTACTCGGTCGCAAACCGCCTCTACTTCTTGCATAATATGTGTAGAAAATAAATCTGTTTTTTCTTTTCCTAATTCTTTTATTAATGCTCTAATTTCTACTAACTGATTTGGGTCTAAGCCTGTTGTTGGCTCATCTAAGATTAACACTTTGGGGTTGTGTAAAATAGCGGCTGCTAAGCCAACTCTTTGTTGATAACCTTTAGATAGTTGATTTATTTTTTTATGTGCTTCTAAAGTTAAACCTACTTTTTTTATACAGGTTTCTATTTGTTGCTTTTCGGTTAGATTAAACTTAGAAGATATTTTAAAAATAGCTGCCTGAAATTGTAAATATTCTCGTACATACATATCTGTATACAACGGATTGTGTTCTGGCAAATATCCTATTGATTTTTGTGCTTCTATCGGGTTTTGTAAAACATCTATTTCATCAACAAAAATCGCCCCCGAATTTGGTTTAATATAACCCGTTAAAATTTTCATCATGGTAGATTTACCTGCACCATTTGGACCTAAAAAACCTATTATTTGCCCTTTATCCGCAGAAAAAGAAACCTTATTTAAAGCTTTTTGAGTTTTATAAATTTTAGAAACAGCGGAAACTTTGATAGACATATTACAAAAATAGTTTGAATTATACTGATAACGAAATTCTTTAAAGTTTAGTTCATAAAAAAACCGATTGTAATTAAACAATCGGTTTTTTTATTATTTATATGCTAATTATTCTATAATTAATTTTCTAGTTGTTTGCTTATTACCGTTTGTAATTTTTACTAAATACAACCCAGCAGTTGCTTTGTTAAAGCTAATTTGTTCAGAAAAATTAGAAGTTGTATTAAAGTAGTTTTTTTGATTGATTAACCTTCCTCTAATATCAAATAACGCTACAGAAACTTTGTTTGTGTTTATCACATCAAAATTTAAGTTAAAAGTTCCGTTAGAAGGATTTGGAAATAAGTTAAAGCCATCAAAAACAAAATCTTTAGTGGCTGCTGTTGCACCATTAATTGTAAAATCTGTAGAATTTACATTATAAAAAATATTGTCTGCTGCTTCTACCATAATTCTTGCTTGTGTAGTACCATTATCTGGCACAGTTATAGCTTCTGTACCATCATTATCTGTGTTAGCTGCTAACATAATAGGAAAACTAACACCACCATCTAAAGATAATTTAATATTTACTTTTAAACAATTTATAGGTGTTTGATCTGAACCTGCAACCTGCCAAGTAACTGTTTCTGTTGTTTCTTTATCCCAAGTTATTGCAGAATTTTGAGAAGTAACCGTAAATGAATTTCCAAAAACCATCGATACTTTTACGTCATCTCTTGCACTAGATCCTCCTCCAGGATTATTATCTCTTACAAATAAAGAAAAATTCATATCTCTATTAATTCCTGGTAAAACTTCCCATGTTGTAGAAGTACTACCCGCAACAATAGTTGCCAAAGCTGGTATATATTTATTTGGTGATGTTGAAGAAGGTAAAGACCTAAATGCAGGGCCAGCATTACTACCTTCTACAGGTGGCATTGTAGCAATTTCAGCATCTAACTGTTCCCAATTATAGGTTAACGAATTGCCGCTATTTGCATCTGTTGCTTGCCCTCTTAAAACAAAAGGAGTAAGCCTTGGTATAGAATAATCTGCTCCTGCATCTGCAGTTGGTGCAGCATTATTTGTGTCAGACAATACAGCACAATTAGCTGAAGA
>CAYWOM010000489.1:0-1757 GCA_964459905.1 uncultured Polaribacter sp.
GTCCAGAAATCATTACAATTGGCACTTCTGGTTTTATTTTTTTTGCTTTTTCTAACACCTCTACGCCATCCATTTTTGGCATTTTAATATCGCATAAAACCAAATCGTAATCGTTGTCTTTTATCAATTCTATGCCACGTAAACCGTCTTCTGCTTCTTCGACATTATAGGCATCGTTTTCTTCTGAAATGATTTTTTTTAATACTCTTCTAATAGCTGCTTCGTCTTCAATAATTAATATTTTTGACATCATAGTTTAAATTTAATTCCTGTTCGTAAATAAAATGAATTCAAATTGTTTAGTGAATATACATTTTCTCTGTCACTGTTTCTTAAAGCGTTATTTAATTTAAGTGTATAACCACTATAAGTTTACAATACTAAATGTTTTGTAAATTGATATTCACAACCTAAACCAGCCTCTAAAACTGATAAAGAAATATTATATACTTGTCTATCTAAAACTGTAATTGGTTTTTGTAAATGAGCAAAATAACTATCTAAACCAACAAAAACTTGCAAATTATTTTTTTCGTTAAAAAAATATTTAATATTAGATTTTGGAACTCCTGCACTGTAGGACCATTTTTTATTTAGTCTTCTATAATAACTTACAAATGGCAACGGAAACGGTATTCCTGTTGCTGTGTTATACGATAAACCTAAAATTAACCTATAAGGTTTTTTTAGGTTTTCAACTTTTGTTCTATCGTTTATAAAAAAAACACCACCGTTTAAAAATAAATCGTCATTTGTAATTTTTGAAGTTAAGATAGAGGCTATTCTTGGTGACATTTTAAATCCTGCTCGCCATTTTTCATTCATTTTATAGGTATACGAAAGGTTAAAATCGATAGCGTTTATCTTTTCTGCAAGTGAAACATCAAAAGGATATGTATCTGCTAAATTTAGAGAAATTCTATTGTACTCTGCTCCAACAATTAAATAATTATCTTCTTTTAATTTTATTGGATAATTAAAAGACATTCTTAACCTGGCATATTGATCTTCAGATTTGCTTTTTGGAATAAAAGAATACTCTAACCTTGCTAAATCTGTTAATTGCGCATTTACAATTGTGCTTATAAATGTCATAAATAAAATTACTAATTTTTTACTTAACATTTAGCGTATTCTTATTATTTGCTGAATACACATGCATATCTCTTTGTGGAAAAGGAATGGTAACGCCATTTTCTCTAAATTTCTTATCAATAGTAAACCTAATATCACTTTTAATTTTTAAATGTGTATAACTATTGTTAATAAAAAAAATGAGTCTAAAAAGTAAGGCGCTCTCGCCAAAATCCATAAGTAAAGCATCCGGTATTTTATATTTTAATACTTTTGGATGCTCTTTTGCAGCTTCTATTAATAACTGTTTTACTTTTTCTACATCAGAACCGTATGCAACACCAACCTCTATAGACTCTCTTGTTTCTATGCCGTTTTGTGTCCAATTAAATAAACTATTGGTTAAAAATTTATGATTGGGTATAATTAACACCTTATCATCTACAGTAACTGCTCTTGTAGTTCTTAATCTTATTTCTTCTACTTTACCAACTTTTCCTTCTAATTCAATAATATCATTTACGTGTAAAGATTTATCAACCAAAATAAAAATACCCGACATTATATCCTGAAACAAGGTTTGTAATCCTAAACCAATACCTACTAATAATGCTGCAGAACCCGCTAGTAAAACACCAACTTTTATGCCAGAAGATTCTAAAGCTATTACAATAACTATTATA
>CAYWOM010000490.1:0-1757 GCA_964459905.1 uncultured Polaribacter sp.
CGTTGGATTTTCTAATATTATCTAAAATAATAAAAGACTCTTGACCTGGTTTTTTTGTTTGCTTTTTCTGTGGAATATCATAATAATAAGTAGCGCCTTCTTTTACAGAATAGAAAGATAAAACTCCAGCCGCTAACATTTCTGTTATCCAAGTTGCAGGTTCTTTTCCTTCCATTTTCATTAATTCGATTCCTTTTTCGATACCAATTGCATCCCAAATTTCGAAAGGCCCGTTTTCCCAACCAAACCCAGCTTTCATTGCATCATCAATTTTGTACAATTCGTCAGAGATTTCTGGAATTCTATTTTGAACATAGGCAAACATTGCCGCAAAATTCTTTCTGTAGAATTCACCTGCTTTATCTTTTCCGCCAACTAATACTTTAAATCTATCAATAGGTTTATCAATGGTTTTCGTAAGTTCTAAAGTTGCAAATTTTGCACGTTTTTTAGAACGATATTCCATCGTTTCTAAATCTAATGTTAGAATTTCTTTTTTGCCTTCAGCATTTACCACTTTTTTGTAGAAACCTTGCCCGGTTTTACTCCCGAGCCATTTGTTTTCCATCATGGTGTTAATAAAACTTGGAAGTTTAAAAAGTTCGTGCGCTTCATCATCAGGGCAGTTGTCATAAATACCATTAGCAACATGTACCAAGGTATCTAGCCCAACAACATCAACAGTTCTAAAAGTAGCAGATTTTGGTCTACCAATAACTGGCCCCGTTAATTTATCTACTTCTTCAACGGTTAAACCTAATTCTTTTACCTGGTGGAATAAAGATTGAATTCCGAAAATTCCAATCCTGTTTCCTATAAAAGCGGGTGTATCTTTTGCTAAAACCGATGTTTTACCTAAGAATTTTTCGCCGTACATCATTAAAAAGTCTGTAACTTCTTGTTTGCAATCTGGTCCTGGAACGACTTCAAATAACTTTAAATATCTTGGAGGATTAAAAAAGTGCGTTACTGCAAAATGTTTTTGAAAATCTTCGCTTCTTCCTTCATTCATGAATTGAATAGGAATACCAGAAGTATTCGAAGAAATAATAGTGCCTGGAGTTCTGTGTTTTTCTAGTTTTTCGAAAACTATTTTTTTAATGTCTAGTCTTTCAACCACAACTTCCATAATCCAATCTACAGTTGCAACTTTTGCAATATCATCTTCTAAATTTCCTGTAGTAATTCTGTTTGCAAATTTTTGATTATAAATGGGTGAAGGTTTCGATTTTAAAGATGTGCTTAATGCGTCATTTACTAAACGATTTCTTACAACTTTGTCTTCTAATGTTAATCCTTTTGCTTTTTCTTTGTCGTTTAATTCTCTTGGAACAATGTCCAACAAAAGAACTTCAACGCCAATATTAGCAAAATGACAGGCAATACCACTTCCCATAATACCGGAACCAACGATTGCTACTTTTTTAATTCTTCTAGTCATTTGTTTAATTTTATACTGCTTTGTTGCTTATTTCTTTATAAATTTCTTTGTCTGCAATTAATTTATTAATGGTTGATGTTACTTTAAAAAAGCCTTCTAAATCTTCTTCTGTAACCGCTTCTCTAATACTATTGTTAAACTGAATAACATGGCTTTTAGAGAATTTACGCATTTCTTTTCCGTAGTCTGTTAGTTTAATAATAACGCTTCTACCGTCATCAGGATTTTTTTCTCTACAAATTGCACCTTTATCTTCCATAGTTTTTAAAATTCTAGAAAGACTTGTAGGTTCCATACCCATTAATGGTCCTAATGC
>CAYWOM010000491.1:0-1750 GCA_964459905.1 uncultured Polaribacter sp.
CGTTTTGGCGGTAGTAAGTATGGGGTATACGGCACCACAATTGGCTTAATTGTGGGCTTGTTGTCTCCGATTCCGTTTGGAATCTTAATTGGCGCTTTTTTTGGCGCATTAATTGGCGAACTACTCTTTGATAGTAAAGATACAAACCGGGCTTTAAAAGCTTCTTTTGGTTCTTTTTTAGGTTTGTTAGCTTCAGCAACTATTAAGTTTGCTATTGCTTTTGTATTTGTAGTTTTATATTTTATGAAGTTTTGGGAATATAAAAGTGAGTTCTTTTAAAACAAGAATTGTTATAGAGCAAGAAATAATTTTTTCATAAAAGTAAAATTGAACAAAGCACAGAAAATATAGAATAACAAGTTAACTTAGATTTTTAATAAACACAAGGTTTGTTTGCTTTAAAACAAGCCCATAAATAGGTCTAGCCCAGATTGCAGCGGCATCCTTTTTTTTTGTTTGTTTGAGTGGCGCGCTTTTAGGCGCGGTATACCGATAACAAACAGAAAAAAAGATATAGCGAAAAGCTGGAAAAAGCTTCAAAAAAAATAAGTGCAAAATTTACAGATCCTAAATAAATTTAGACAAAAAAAAGCGTCCCATTTAAGGGAAGCTTTCCATTGGTTAACAAAACCACAACGCTTTTTCTAAAGCGCCAAACAACACAACTTTGCTACTCTAACAAAAAGTAGTAAACAAATATACAACGATTTCGTAACTCCGCAAATAATTAATGTTATTTTATTAATTTGTGAAATTGCTTAATTCTTTTATTGATTGTATCTTTGCTGTCTTTAAAAATCATTACAAATTTATTATAAAATGCAATTATCAGAACAAGAAGTTGTACGTAGAGAAAAGCTAGCAAAATTAAGAGATTTGGGCATAAATCCTTATCCGGCAGATTTATATCCTGTAAATTCTAATTCGAAAGAAATAAAGGAAAAATACGTAGAAAGCAAACCTGTAATAATTGCTGGTAGATTAATGGTAATTAATATTCAAGGAAAAGCTTCTTTTGCGCAGTTACAAGACGGCGAAGGTAAAATTCAGCTCTACTTTAATCGTGATGAAATTTGTGAAGGCGAAGACAAATCTTTATACAATAATGTTTTTAAAAAATTATTAGATTTAGGAGATTTTGTGGGTATTGAAGGAACACTTTTTACCACACAAGTGGGTGAAAAAACAGTAATGGTAAAAGAATTTAAACTGCTTTCTAAAGCATTAAAACCTTTGCCAATGCCAAAGGTTAAAGATGGTGTTACTTTTGATGCTTTTACAGACCCAGAGATGCGTTACAGACAACGATATGCAGATTTAGTGGTAAACCCGCATGTTAAAGAAGTATTTATTAAGCGTACAAAGTTGTTTAATGCCATGCGTTCTTTTTTTAATGATGCTGGTTATTTTGAAGTGGAAACTCCGGTTTTACAACCAATACCAGGTGGTGCTGCTGCGAGGCCTTTTATAACGCATCATAATTCTTTAGACATACCTTTGTATATGAGAATTGCGAATGAATTGTATCTAAAAAGATTAATTGTTGGTGGTTTTGATGGAGTGTACGAATTCTCGAAAAACTTTAGAAATGAAGGAATGGACAGAACGCACAACCCAGAATTTACAGCCATGGAAATCTATGTTTCTTACAAAGATTACAACTGGATGATGGATTTTTGTGAGCAACTTTTAGAGCATTGTGCACTGGCTGTAAACGGAACTTCTGAAGCTACTTTTGGCGAACATAAAA
>CAYWOM010000492.1:0-1749 GCA_964459905.1 uncultured Polaribacter sp.
AAAAAAATTCCGTGTAATTTATCACCAGTTAGAAAAAGATACTCTGCCAAAAGTATAATAAGAACACATAAACTTAACATAAGAAGGTTGCTTATTCCTAAATTTTTAATGAAATTCATTTTATTAATAATTTGCCATAAAAATACTTAAATGTTTTTATTTTTGAGTGTTAGAATTGAATTAAGTTAAAATTTAAATATGTTTTTATTACTTTTACAGCCAATTTAATAGCTTTAAGAAACTAAACAAACAAATACAAATATTATATATAAGTCTGTTTATTAGGTTTTTAATTTTGTTTATACCCAAACAATTTAATAATTATGAATGCATTTCTTGTTAAGTTCTTGTTCTCTGTTTCTGTTTTTTTATCATTTAATAGCTTCTCTCAAGCACTGCCACCTATTAACACTTTTTCTACAAAAGATTATGGTGGAGAAAATCAAAATTGGGATATTTCGCAGGCTGAAAATAAATATATATACATAGCAAATAATAAGGGCTTGTTAGAGTATAATGGTGCTAATTGGCAGTTGTATTCTACACCTAATGAAACAATTATGAGATCTGTAAAGGTCTTGGGAGATAAAGTTTTTACAGGTTTTTATATGGGTTTTGGGTATTGGCAAAAGAACAATTTTGGTGTTTTAGAATTTTCATCAATTGTAAAAGAGCAAAATATACAAATGTTAGAGGATGAGCAGATTTGGACTATTTTAGAGCTTGATGGTTGGGTGCTTTTTAAATCGCTAGAAAGAATTTATTTATACAACATAGAAACACAATTAGTAAAGAGTATTGAAGCCGAAAATAGAATAGAAAACATGTCTAAAATCGATGGGGTTATCTATTTTCAAGAAATGAATAAAGGTGTTTTTAAGATTGAAAATGGCTTTCCAGTTTTAATTTCTGATGATAAAATTTTAAGAAATAACGTTTTAGCTAGTATTTTTAAAAAAGAAGATAAATTATTGTTTTTAACACAAGAAAAAGGCTTTTTCTTTTTAAATGACAATGAATTAGAGAAGTGGAATATTTCTACAAACAACTTGTTAAATGGTAAAACCATATATAGTGCAAAAGAATTAAGAAACCAAGATTATGTTTTAGGGACTATATCTGATGGATTAGTTTACATTACTAAAGATGGTGTGTTTAAAAATCAAATTACACAAGGCTCTGGATTAAGTAATAACACCGTTTTATCGATTTTCGAAGACCAAAAAAATAATATTTGGCTAGGTTTAGATACTGGAATTAATTGTGTAAATAATGCTTCTCCATTTAAAATATTTACTCAAAAAAACGAATTTTGGGGTACTATTTATACTACTATAGTATATGATGGCTATTTGTATGTTGGAACAAATCAAGGTTTATTTTGTAGGGAAATTAATTCTAAAAAGCCATTTATATTCATAGAAAATACCCAAGGGCAAGTTTGGAATCTAGTAAACATAGACAATACTTTGTTTTGTGGACACAATAAAGGAACTTTTATCATTAAAAAAGACAATGCAGAAAGAATAGTAAATATAAGAGGTACTTGGGATATTAGAAAAAAAGACAAAAACACTATAATACAAGGTAATTATGATGGTTTATATGTGTTAAAAAAACAAAATTCTAAATGGAAATTAAAAAATAAAATTGAAGGATTTAATAATTCTAGTAGATTTTTCTTGCTTTTAGAAGACGATAAAGTCTTTGTAAACCATGAATATAAAGGGGTTTTTAAATTAACAATAG
>CAYWOM010000493.1:0-1741 GCA_964459905.1 uncultured Polaribacter sp.
CTGTTTCTTCGGAATAATTTATGATAATAGAAACAGCATTAGAAGCTGCTTTTTGTTCTAAAAATGCGTGATCTGTAAGTATTTGTTCTAAATTAACTTTGGCAATCTCTGCCCAAGAAGTTGCTGTTTCAAACTGTAATCCTAACATTTTTATATGGTTTTTTGTAATATGGTTCCAAAATAGGCAAGCGATTTAATTTCTTTAACACTTGCCAAACGTTCTTTATCAATAATTAAAATACCAACATTTGTAGCTTCTATATGATATTGTTTGTTACTTTCAAAGAACAAAATTAGTTCATCCGTAAAAAAGTTTCTAATTTTTTCTTCATTTTTACCAGATAAATAAAAACGTTTGCTAAAATCTGGATGTGTATCAATATCTATATCTTTGTAACCTGTAAAATGATAGATGTATTCAAAAATACCTTCTCGATCTAAAGTAAATTTTGGAAGAGCTTTTTTTGTATGAATATGCAACATTGTTGCTTTTATTATTTGTTTGGCAATTAATTGTCCTTCAGAAAACTGTACATCAAAAAGTGTGCAATTTTCATTAGAAAGTACGTTAGATACTTTGTCTATTTTACGTGTTTTAAAATAGCCAAACGTGGGTAATTCTTCCATTTCTTGTGCAGAAAAAGCGTTGTATTGCCAATGCATTTCTTCACTAATTTTTTGAATGGATTTTTGTCTTTTTGTTAAAATCCCTTTTTTTGGTATCATTTGTTTTGGCACTATCTTACGAAGTGCAAATGGGTGCTCGCTTCCAGATTTAGAATCATCTAAACCAATTACTTCAAAATGCCCGCCTTTTCTTTCAAAAGTTTCTGCATAATTACTCATGTTTTCCATTACAGAATGATCTACAAAATCGCATAAAGAAAAATCGATAATAGCTTCTTCTGTTTCAGGAATTTGATCTAGCTTAGTTTTTAATTTGGTAAAGTTTAAAAAGCTTGCAAAATTCTTAACACTAACATAATATTTTTTATCTTCTTTAAACATTAAAACGTTTGGTTTTAAAACGTTTTTAATAAATAGCATTGCGTCTTTATTAATAATAATGTGCAAGATAAATGTTACTACTATACCTGCTATTATACCAGAAATTAAACTAGTTGCAATGGTGGTAAGAAGCGTTACTAAAAAAATAATTAATTGTTCTTTTCCAATATCAAATACTTTCTTTAAGTTTTCTGGCGATGCTAATTTATACCCTGTATACACTAATATTGCAGCCAAAGCTGGCAACGGAATTTTACGCAATTCTGTAGCAAAAGCTAAAATAAAAACAACTAAAAAAGCAGCGTGAAAAAAATCTGCAGATTTATTAGACCCTTTATTATTAACATTTACAGAACTTCTTGCAATTACAGTAACCACGTTTAAACCACCTAAAAACCCACTAATTACAGTTGCTAAACCCAACGCTTTAATATCTTTATTTACGTTAGATCTTCTTTTTAAAGGATCTAATTTATCAACAGCTTTTATACTTAGTAAACTTTCTATACTTGCTATTAAAGTAATGGAAATTACAGCATTTATAAAATTTGCGGTATACATTTTACCAAAATCTGGAAATGCAAAACAGATTCATGTAATGTTGGGCAATTTAGCCGCAAAAGGAAGTATTATAGAATTGCTAATCCATATTCCAAACGGAATTTTAAACTTTATAAAAACAGACAATTCTAGTGTTTTTTATGCGGGTTTAATTGGAATTATTAGTTTACTA
>CAYWOM010000494.1:0-1737 GCA_964459905.1 uncultured Polaribacter sp.
CTTATAAAGTCTGATGGCACCAACAAAATTTGGTTTTTAGACGCAAAAACTCAAAAAGAAAAACGATATATTGAAGCCTACACGCAAGACAGGGCTGTAGATTATTTAAATGAATTAGAAATGGTAAACGGCAAATTGTACACCAATAAATATCAGAAAAATACCATTATAATTATAGACCCAAATACGGGTATTGTAGAAGGACTTGCAGATTTAAGGGGTTTAGAAAAAGAGATGAGTAAAACCCAAAAACTAGTTGCAGAAGACGAAGTTTTAAATGGAATTGCATATGACAAAGAAAACAACAGATTGTTTGTTACTGGTAAAAATTGGGGCAAATTATTTGAAATTGAATTGATTAAAAAATAAGAATCGATTAAAATAAAAGTGCTATTTTTATACTATTAATTAAATTATTGAGTTGAGTCTAGGTGAGACCTAAATTAACCGCTCCAAACAGTTGTTTGTTACTACAACAGAAATACTAAAGGAGAATGAAACTAAATATATGCGTTACCTTATTTTATTTATTATTTGTATTGGCTTTATTTTTACAAGTTCTTGTAGAAAAGATTTTAATACAATACCTAGTTTTGGAAATTTAGAATTCTCTAAAGACACTGTTTTTTTAGATACTGTTTTTACAAATATTGGGTCTGCTACCTATAATCTAAAAGTATACAATAGAGGAAATAAAAGTATTAGCATTCCTAAAATTACTTTAGAAAACGGAACCGCATCTAACTACAGATTAAATGTAGATGGGATTCCTGGAAAAGAGTTTAACGATATAGATATTTTAGCCAAAGACAGTATTTTTGTTTTTGTAGAAACTACTATAAATGCTAGTAATATTACCAATCCTTTATATACTGATAGAATTTTGTTTGATAACGGCAACAACCAACAAGATGTAGATTTGGTTACTTTGGTGCAAGATGCCAATTTTATTTTCCCGGGTAAAGACCCAATTTCTATGAAGATTGATAGCTTAACTTTAAATGGAAACCCTACAACTATAAAAGGGCGTTTTTTAACAGATACAGAACTGAATTTTTCGAACACAAAACCTACTGTTATTTATGGCTATGCTGCAGTACCGGAAAACAAAACACTAACTATAGATGCAGGCGCAAGAGTTCATTTTCATAATAATTCGGGTTTAATTGTAGACAATAAAGCTACCTTAAAAGTAAACGGAACAATCACAGAAAAAGTAGTATTTGAAGGTGATAGGTTAGAGAATAGTTTTAGCCAGATTCCTGGACAATGGGGCACAATTTGGATGCGCGCCGGAAGTACCAATAACGAAATTAAACATGCGCAAATTAAAAACGGAATTATTGGAATTCTAATTGATAGTATAAGCGCTAACAATATTCCTACTTTAAAACTAGAAAATACCGAAATTTATAATCATTCTAATTTTGGTGTTTTAGCCAGAGAAACCAATATTGAGGCACACAATGTTGTAATAGGTAGTGCAGGGCAAGCTTCTTTAGCTGCAACAATTGGCGGAACGTACAATTTTACACACAGTACTTTTGCAAATTATTGGAATAGTGGAATTAGACAATTGCCTGCCGTTTTAATAAATAACTTTTTTATTTACGAAGACAATGGTCAAGAAATTACAGAAACCAGAGATTTAAATGCGGCTAATTTTACCAACTGTATTTTTGATGGCGCTAATAATTTTGAACTTTTACTAGACAAAGTCGATGGTGGTTTGTTTAA
>CAYWOM010000495.1:0-1733 GCA_964459905.1 uncultured Polaribacter sp.
ACTAAACTGCTTTCAATTTGATATTTTTTTCCATTAATTTCATAACCAAATAGATGCTGCATTACAATCATATCTTTTTCTTCTTCTTGCAAGGTCCAAGAATCCAATAAAATTTTCTGTAATATTTGAGCAGGTGTGGCATTTTTAACTCCAATTTTTTTCTTCGGATTAAAAATATCGAGTTCTATTAACTTCTCCCACATTACATCATCTTGATCAATTTTTAGATAAGATCGTAATTTTAGTTCTACAGAGTCCGATGGAGAGTAGGCTAAAAATAAGTTTACAAAATCTCGGTAACTCATGTTTTCTGAATCTTCAATGGTATAAGAATCATCTGTCATACCTAATTGCACAAAAATATTCCAAGCTCTAGAAAAGCCTACTTTTCTTATAGTTCCTCTATACATTGTAGGTATGTTTTCTAAGCCGTATGTATTTCTGTATTTTAAAGAATCTCTATTTGCATAGGCCTCAAATTTAGCTCCATTTACTTTTAAAAATTCGGTTCGCCTAAATAATTTATGGTAGGGTATATACTTATAAGTGCCTTCTTGTATAAACATAGCTGCACCACCTTGGCCAGCTAAAACTACGTTTCTTGGGTTCCATGTAAATTTGTAATTCCATAGATTGTTATCACTTTCTGGTGCAACAATACCTCCGCAAAAAGACTCAAACAATAACATTTTGCCACCTTTGCGTTTAATGGCATCAATTACTTGCATAGCACTCATGTGGTCTATACCCGGGTCTAAACCAATCTCGTTCATAAAAACCAATCCGTTTTCTTTAGCAGCAACATCTAATGCTTTCATTTCTTCGGAAA
Organism: uncultured Polaribacter sp.; assembly: GCA_964459905.1. Lineage (GTDB taxonomy): Bacteria > Bacteroidota > Bacteroidia > Flavobacteriales > Flavobacteriaceae > Polaribacter. The sequence continues at coordinate 830 of CAYWOM010000495.1, forward strand.
TATAAGAAGCGGTTACCATGTGTTTCTTATATTTAATACAATCTTTTGCAACTTCTATATGAAATCTTGCGGGCAACATAGATATAATAATATCTGCTTTTTTAATTTCATTTTCACGTTGGTTTTTATCAAAAACATCTAAAAGAATGGCAGTTGCATTTTTGTGATTATTAATGAGTTTTTGGGCGTTTTTTGTCGAAATATCGCCAATTGTAAGTTGTAGGTTTTCTGTTTCAGATTTATCTAAAAGATATTTTATAAGAGATGAGCTAGATTTACCAGCCCCAATAATTAGTATATTTTTCATCGATAAAACATGTATTTTTGTGTCTCTACGAAGATACTACTTTAGAATCAATTTGTTTAAAATTTAACAAAAACCATTAAAAATGTTTAAAAATCTATTAATTACTTGTTTTTTAGGATTGTTAGCACTTATTTTGGGAGCCTTTGGCACACATGCTTTAAAAGAAAGTTTAACACTAGCGCAATTATCGAGTTTCGAAACCGCAGTTCGGTATCAAATGTATCATGTAATGGTGCTCTTATTTGTAAATATTTATAATGGTTTCTCATCAACTCAAAAAAACTGTATTAGTTGCTTGTTTTTCATTGGAATACTCCTTTTTTCTGGTAGTATTTATGCCATTCAATTAAACATTTTGTCAGCAAAATCTATTTGGTTTATAACACCTTTAGGAGGACTTTTTTTAATGATGGGTTGGCTTTTTATGATTGTTGTATTTGTAAAAAAGACTATTAAAAAATAATATATTCATAAAAAATTAAACAAATAATATGGCTGTGAAAAAATATTATGTAATTTTGTAAAATATATAAATAAAAAATATATTGATATGGTAGATACAAATACGAAATCGATTTCGTTAAATAATCTAGGAAT
>CAYWOM010000496.1:0-1732 GCA_964459905.1 uncultured Polaribacter sp.
GTAACGGCATCTGCTTCCTATAATTTTAATTTTAACTCTAAACCTATAGAACCCTATTATTAAACAATATGCAAAGTTGTTTACTATGGATGATGTTGTTTTTACTATTGAAGAAGGTGCCTTAAATTATATTGTAGAAAAAGCAGTTGAATATAAATTAGGTGCAAGAGGATTGCGTTCTTTATGCGAAGCTATTTTTACAGATGCAATGTTCGAGTTGCCAAGTTCTGATGATAAAGAATTTAACGTAACCAAAGAATATGCAGAAGGGAAGTTAACAAATACGACGTTGAAGAAGTTGAGAGCGGCTTCTTAGTAAAAAGATATTTTATTACAGACCTCACAGGTTTTTAAAACCTGTGAGGTCTTTTCATATAGAAACAAATCAAAAAAACAAAGTTCTAATTAGTATATTTGTTTGTCCAATTAACTTATTAAATAATGATTTCTAGAAGTACCATAGACCGAGTTTTTGAATCTGCGAGAGTAGAAGAGGTTATTGGTGAATTTGTTCAACTTAAAAAAGCCGGAAGTAACTTTAAAGGTTTAAGTCCGTTTGTAGATGAAAAATCGCCTTCTTTTATGGTGTCTCCTGTAAAACAAATCTGGAAAGATTTTTCTACCGGAAAAGGCGGAAATGCCGTTTCTTTTTTAATGGAACACGAGCATTATTCCTATCCAGAAGCGTTAAGATGGTTGGCAAAAAAATACAATATAGAAATTGAAGAAACTGAGCAAACTACAGAAGAAAAAGCGCAAATGAATGAGCGTGAAAGTATGTTTTTGGTTTCTAAATTTGCCAAAGATTATTTTCATAACATTATGCTAAACACCAATCAAGGAAAAGCAATTGGATTGTCTTATTTTAAAGAACGTGGTTTTACAGATGCAATTATAAAAACGTTTGAATTAGGCTATTGTTTAGATCAATGGGATGGTTTTACCAATGCAGCTTTAGCCAAAGGGTACGATTTAAAATACATGGCTTCTACGGGTCTTACCATTGTAAAAGAGAATAAGCAATTCGATCGTTTTAAAGGGCGTGTAATGTTTCCTATCCACTCCATGTCGGGTAGAATTTTAGGGTTTGGTGGCAGAATTTTAACTGCGGATAAAAAAGCTGCGAAATATTTAAACTCACCAGAAAGCGATATTTATCATAAAAGTAAAATACTTTACGGACTGTTTCAAGCTAAAAAGGAAATTGCAAAACAAGATAATTGTTTTTTGGTAGAAGGATATACAGATGTTATTTCTTTTCATCAATCTGGGGTAGAAAATGTGGTAGCGTCTTCTGGAACTGCATTAACATCAGATCAAATTAGATTAGTAAGCAGGTTAACAAAAAATATAACTGTATTATTTGATGGAGATGCAGCAGGGATTAGAGCTTCGCTACGTGGTATCGATTTAATTTTGGAGCAAGGAATGAACGTAAAAGTTGTTCAGTTTCCGGATGGAGAAGATCCAGACAGTTTTGCAAAAGCAAATTCTAATGCAGAATTAAAAGAATACTTAAAAAATTCTGCCCAAGATTTTATCAATTTTAAAGTGTCTCTTTTATTAAAAGATTCTAATAATGATCCTATAAAGAAAGCGGGAGTAATTAGAGATATTGTTACCAGTATTTCTAAAATACCAGATGCTATTCAGCGTGAAGTTTACGTACAAGAATGTGCCAGAATTATGGATATTTCTGAACGTGTTTTGTTTAGTGAATTAGCCCAGATAC
>CAYWOM010000497.1:0-1728 GCA_964459905.1 uncultured Polaribacter sp.
AACCAATCTTGTTCTAAATCAAAATCTGTTAATCGTAATGAAATTGCAGATTGAATGTTTCTAACATCTCTAGATGAAAAGAATGGAAATATTTGCTGAATTTCTTGATACAAACTCGCAAAAAATAAATGTTGATTTGTTTTATGATTTCTTTCAGCTTTATCATAGGCTTGTAAAACTCTTTCTTCTGAAGGTTTTTGAACGAAATTTAAAATATCTCCCATGCTTTTTGCCAAGCCTTGGTCTTTTAAAAACTCATAATTATTTGGATTTTGCATATTCACAAAATCTGGAATTGTCTTTTCAAATTTCTTCCACCAAATATAATCTTGGTCTAAAAAATCGTGCTGTGTTCTTGCGCCATCGATTTTAAAACGTCCTTGTACCCTAGAAATTACCGCTTTGTCTAGCATTTCTGGTAAGTTTGTAAAAAGCCCAATAGACGAATTTCCATAATTTACGGCATAGGCGCCTTCTGTATACCGTAAGAAAACACCAATAACTTCTTTAACTCCCGCAGAAACTCCTTGCGAAGTTCGTTCTTGTAAATTATTTTCGGCGTCATCTATGGGTGCAAAAATTAATTTTGTAGGGTCTTGCATGGGCTTCATCCAAGCTACCATTTTTTCTGCAGAACCGCCTTGAAACGTACTTATTAAAGTATCTGGCATTGGGTGAAACAAAAACGGAATTTCTAAATTGTCTGCATGTTCTTTTAAGCGTGTTGCAATAGCCGCAATTAGCATACTTTTTCCTGTTCCTGGAATTCCGTAGCCCATAAAAACAGGCATAAAACCGCCCAATTCTTGAAACGGGTTTTTCTTTGCATCAAAATCATAACTTAACATGCGTTCTGTTAATCTGCGTGCAAAATGCTTGGCGTCTTTGTTACCAACAATTTGTTCGAATTTAATTTTATTAAAGGCAATACTTTTTGCCTTTCCACTAAAAATATTATCCCAACCAGAAACTGCAAACTCGCTATTTTCTAACTTATAGGTTCTGTCTAAAATAGTTTCTGTGTATTCTAAGGTGCTTTTTCTTAATTGAATTTCATCAATAAAAGCTTCAAAATACACCACTGTAAAATCGATTACATCTTTGTCTGTCTTTACAATATCTGGGTGGCCTAAATATGTATCGAAATAAAATAACGCACAGGCAATTCCTTTTAAAGGAGACATAAAAGACACTTCTGGAATGCCTGCAAACTTCTGTTTCATTACAGACAAATCGTCTGAAGCTTGTGGTTTTAAATCGTGTAAAATTTTATAAGAAGTGGCAAATAATTGAAATGCAGTTGCTGTTTGTAATTTACTTTCATATTCTCTTTTTCCGCTTGAATCTAATGCTGATTTACGTTCGTTTAAACTTGATAAACCAGAAGCATCATAATAACTATCTTTAATCCAAATTCCTAAAGTAATTCCTTCTTGTACGGCATATAATGTCTGATTTAAATATACCGGAATGGCAATAGAGTTTGGTAATAACCGCTTTTTTAAAGCTAAAATTGTTTTAGAAACAGCAGTAATTTCTGTATTACTACCATTGTTTGCTCTAGATAAATACAATAAAATAGAATCGTTTTTCTCGTTTTTATCTTTATTTCTTGCTCGATTGCTTTGTTCCCATTGAATCGATTTTAAGTAACCAGAAGCTTCATTGCGAAGGATGTCTAATTCGTTTTGTTTTATTGGGAAAGTTGAGTTTTGGTTCATTTTTAAG
>CAYWOM010000498.1:0-1727 GCA_964459905.1 uncultured Polaribacter sp.
CATAAACTTCAACACCAATTTGTTCTCCAACAACTTGTAATTGATTAATTGCTGCGGGTCTATAAACATCACAACCTACTAAAAGAACTTCTTTTGCTTTTTTAGTTTTTAAGAAGTTTGCTAATTTTCCAGAAAAAGTAGTTTTACCAGAACCTTGTAAACCAGACATTAAAATTACGGTTGGCGAACCTGCTAAGTTTACACCAACAGTTTCTCCACCCATTAATGCAGTTAGCTCATCTTTAACCAACTTTACCATTAATTGTCCAGGGTTTAATGTTGTTAAAACATCTTGTCCTAAAGCTTCGGTTTGCACTTTTTTGGTAAATTCTTTGGCAATTTTAAAGTTTACATCGGCATCTAATAACGCTCTTCTAACTTCTTTTAGTGTTTCTGCAACATTAACTTCTGTAATTTTACCATGTCCTTTTAAGGTGTGTAAGGCTTTATCTAATTTATCGCTTAAATTACTAAACATAATTTTGTGTTCTTTTTTGGAAACACAAATATAATAATTAGTGATGATTTGTTAACGGAATAGTAAGAGTTTTTTTACGAGTTGGTCTTTAGAAATAAGCTTATAAAGAAATTGATTAAGTGAAAGAAAACGGATAATAAAAATAGTAGAAAAGAGATTATAATAATACAACTAGCATTATTATTTAAAAGTTGATTTTTATTAGCGTTTTGTTCTCCAATCCAATGTCAATTATTTCTAATAAAAAATACCACTAGAGATAATATTTGAAAAAATAAATAAAGAATTGGCAACCTTTTTTTTGGAGGTTTATTTACCCGAAAAAGATAAAAATAATTAAGACCAATCATTGTAAAAAAGATGGCAGACAATAAGTAAAAATGAATATTGGCAACTACAAAATATAAATCGTAAATGTTAATTACTATTGTCTTGTTTCGACTTAAAAAAGCAATTATTAGAAATATTGGTACAAAACCAAAAAAGAATAGATTTGGTTTTGTAATGATTTTTTAACCATTCGTTATTATTAAAGTTTCTGTATGGTGTTCTGTGTGATGCGCCGTCCACATAATAATTTCTCTAACCGTCATTTTGCCCATTAAAGGATGTGGAATTACTAAAGTATCTAAATTATGAGTACTAATTTTTTTTATTTTGTATTGTAATTTTTTACTTTGAATTTGAAGTTTTGCCAATAATTGTGCTCTTTGTTTTAAGGTTGGTTTTTTTAAATTTTTATTAAAATTACGCGCTTTATCTTTATGTTTAATAAGTTTTTTTTGATAATTTGTTGCCACAGTTTCATAATTTCTAGTAGCTCTATTACAGATACCAAATTTATATTTTAAGAAAAACCGAGGATAACTTAAGGCGTTATTTAAAGCTTGTAAGCTATCTACTAAATGTTGTATTTGCTGCCCCGTTGTCCATTTTTTATCGGGTCCTTTTTCCCAAATATCTTTTGGTTGTTTTGCCAGCCAATCGAATAATATTTGATGTTTTACTTCTAATAAATCTGCAATATTTGTTTTATTCATTGTGTGTTTTGTGTAACTAAAGATACAAAATATATTGCATAAAAAAGAGCTGAATATGGCATCAACTCTAATTTAAAAACATTTTATAATTTACCTACTTTTCTGGAATAAACTCTAATGCAATACCGTTTATACAATGTCGTTTTCCAGTTGTTTCTTGCGGTCCATCATTAAAAGAATGTCCTAAATGACCACCACAAGTGTTGCAC
>CAYWOM010000499.1:0-1727 GCA_964459905.1 uncultured Polaribacter sp.
GCGGCATTAAACACATGAAACATAGCTGCAACATCTGCAAAATAGGTTTGATGATTAGAAATAAATAATACATTTCTATCGGGTAAGTTTCTTAAAATTTCTGAACCCTCTATCTGTAAACTATTAAATTTACGGTATCTGCTATGGGAAATAAGCCCAAAAGCTCTAATAATTATTTTTTTTAAAAATAAAATATGACCAAACGGATTCCTTTTAAATAAAGGCATTTTAATTGTTTTTTTAGGTAGTTTATAACAAACTTACAAAACAATTAATAAACTTTATAATTTTAAAAGTTCTTTAATTTCAGATAGCATCATTGCAGTAGCACCCCAAACCATATAATCATTTAGTTTAAAGCAAGGTACCGCCATTTTATTCATGTAAGAAGTACTTACATTTATGCTAGAAATATTTGTATCATCTATTAAATCGCTTACTAAAACAACAATTGTAGTAGCTACTTCATGATTTAAAACAAAGGTTGGTTCTTTTTCTATAAAACCAATAAAAGGCGTTGCCAAAAAATTACTTGGCGGAATGTAGACAGTTGTTAATTCTCTTATAATCTTTACAGATGCTGCTGTTACCCCAACTTCTTCAAAAGTTTCTCTTAATGCTGTTTCTTCTAAATTTTTATCGTTTTCATCAATTTTACCGCCAGGAAAACTTATTTGAGCAGAATGTGTGCCTTTATAACTTGCTCTTTGGGTTAATAAAAAGCACATTTGGTTATTATCATTTGGATAAAACAATGACAAAACAGCCGCTTTTCTAGGGTTATTTGCAGAAATTTTATTTGCATCGTAATTTAATCGAAGTTTAGGTGCTAGTTTAAATTGTGCCTCTAAACCACCTAATTTACTTGCTTTTAAGGCTGCAATTTTTTTTTTAAATTGATTAAAATCCACTATAAATAATTATTTTAGCTAAAATATTTAATTTTACAGAAATCGAGTATTTTTTGGCAAGAATTTTGAAAGTTATTTAGTATTAATAAAAAATATAAAAAATTAGGCTTTAGTATTTTGTTAGATGCAATTGGTATTATACCCATACCTTTTTTAGATGTAGCTTGGGCACCTATTTCTGGTTATTTAATGACTAAAATGTATAAAGGTAACAAAGGTAAAATTGCTGGTATTGTTAGTTTTATTGAAGAAATTATTCCTTTTTCTGATATAATACCAACCTTTACTATTATGTGGATTTACACCTATTTAATAGAAAATAAAGATATTAAAAGCAAAGAAAACACCATTACTGTTGTAGATGTTTAGTTCGTCTCTTTAAACAAAAACCCTAAACCTAATCTACCTAAAAACTTTTTTTCGAAAGCCCAAAAGAATTTAAATTGACCAAAAAACCAACCAACAATTGGAAGCGTAGCTTGATAAATTGGAAAAATCAATAAGATTCTTAATGGCCAATAAACCCATGCACTTGTTGTTTCTGGTGATATTCCAAAAAAAGCAGTAATAGGTTTTGCTACTAAAGTGGCAAAAGAACCATTAATAGAAAAAACTAAAATTATAGCCAAAATAGACCAGTTATTTTTTACTCCCCAACGTTGTTTTAATTTCTCCATTAAAATTATTTTTTTTCCGTATTAGTTTTCCTCAACATTAACCAAACTCCAATTAAAACTAAAGGAATACTTAATATCTGACCTGTATTTAAAGCGTTTAAAACCCAATCTTCTCTACCTTCTACTTGTGCTTCTTTTA
>CAYWOM010000500.1:0-1726 GCA_964459905.1 uncultured Polaribacter sp.
TTTTACTAAAACCAGCTTTGTCATAATCGCCAATTTTATCAACAATAAATTTTATTTTATCCAACGCATCTTTATCGTCTTTAGCTTTATAATCTGTAACTCCAGAAATTTCACAATGGGTTGTTGCACCGCCCAAAGTTTCGTTGTCTATAGACTCTCCAATGGCAGCTTTAACCAAATAACTACCAGCTAGAAAAATACTTGCGGTTTTGTCTACAATTAATGCTTCATCGCTCATAATTGGTAAATAAGCACCACCAGCAACACAACTTCCCATAACAGCAGAAATTTGAGTAATTCCCATGCTACTCATTACTGCATTGTTTCTAAAAATACGACCAAAATGTTCTTTGTCTGGGAAAATTTCATCTTGCATTGGCAAATAAACACCTGCAGAATCTACTAAATAAATAATTGGTAATTTGTTTTCTATAGATATTTCTTGTGCACGTAAATTCTTTTTTCCGGTAATTGGAAACCACGCACCCGCTTTTACAGTAGCGTCGTTTGCAACAACAATACATTGTTTTCCTTTAACATAACCTACTTTTACAATAACGCCGCCAGAAGGGCATCCGCCATGTTCTGCATACATGTCTTCGCCAGCAAACGTACCAATTTCTATAGATTTAGATTTTGAATCTAGCAAATAATCTACTCTTTCTCGAGCGGTCATTTTACCTTTTTCGTGCTGTTTGTCAATTCTTTTTTGCCCACCACCTAATTTTACTTTGGCAAAACGTCTTTTTAAATCGGATGCTAACAGTTTATTATAATCTTCGTTTTTATTGAAGTTGATATCCATAGGAAATTATCTCATTTAGTATGCTAAAATAAGAAATTTTACTTTGTAATTTTTGAGCTGCATTTTTGTGAAATGCTAAAGTTTTCTATTTTTTTTTTGTTAAAAAGTAGAGAGAGCGATTTCTCTCTCTATTTTTGTATCGTTCCTGTTGATAAAGTTATTAAGACTTCTGTTTATCTAATATAGTTAAGAAGTTTTATAATTTTATGCGCAAGTTACCATTTGATGTTCGGTACATATCTCCTTGTGTTAGGCCTAAAGTATCAGCTGCTGTGTCATTTTCCGCCATAGGTAGTCCACTAAAGTTAACATCTACCACTTGTATTTTGCCGCTTACTTGTAACTTTTCTGCAGGCAATACATTATTACTTAAACCGATACCTACGTTTCCTGTGTCATCTACCTATATTTTTTGAGTTCCTGTGCCATCTGCAAGGATAACTGTATTACTAAGTGTTGCTGGTAAGTTACTTACATTAGCACCTAATATGGTATTATTGCTTCCTGTTGTAATACCTAAACCCGTGTTTATTCCTATGGTGGTATTATTGCTTCCTGTTGTAACTAGTTGACCCGATCCTATGCCCATCGCATTATTGCCCGAGCCAGTTGTATTGGCATTCAATGCAAAGAGCCCAAATGAAGTACTACTATTTCCAGTTGTATTAAGCGCCAAAGAACCAGAGGCTAATGCTATATTGGCAGAGCCAGTTGTATTACTTGTTATAGTATTACCACCTCCAAGTCCAATATTAAAAGATCCAGTTGTGTTCGAAAATAAAGAACTAGTACCTAATGCAAGATTAGAGAATCCGGTTGTATTTAAAGTACCAGCACTAGTGCCAATAAATACATTATTATTATTATTACCCGTTGTGCATTTTAAATTATGCTAATTTTAATGTTATTGATATTTCTATC
>CAYWOM010000501.1:0-1723 GCA_964459905.1 uncultured Polaribacter sp.
TTATTTACAAGTACATCAATTTTACCATATTTTTCACCTATTTTGGTGATGTTTGCAGTTACTTCTTCATCCTTTGTAACGTCAAATCCGTAATACTCAGCAGTAATTCCTGCAGATGTAAGTTCTTCAACTCTTTGAGCTCCAGCCTCATCTTCGATACCATTTAAAACTACTATGTATCCGTCTTTACCTAATCTCTTTGCTACTTCAAATCCTATTCCGCCTGTAGCTCCTGTTATAACAGCAACTTTTTCGTTTGATTTACTCATTTATTTATTTTTTATACTTTTAATTTATTCTATTTCTTACTATTACTAATATAACTATTTTTTTAATGATTTCAATTGCTCAATTTTAGGAATTAAAACCCATACACTCGCAATTACTATAAATGCTAAAGCTGCGCCTATTGCAAAAGCAGGTGTATAATTACCTCCAGTAGTTAACATTGGCACTAAAGCTACTAAACCAGCTCCTGTTAATTTTGCAGCAGTTCCAGCAAAACCAGAAAGTGTTCCTACCGTTTTCTTTCCATATAAATCACTAGGTAATGTTTGTACATTTCCAATTGCCGTTTGAAATCCAAATAATACTGCAGCCATTATTAATACAGCAGCAAATGGACTTCCTGGATTAGCTAAAGCTAATAATGCAGGTAGCATTATTAAACAACCTAAAGTAATAACAAACTTACGTGTTTTGTTAACGTTCCATCCTGCTTTAATTCTATTTTGAGCTAATAAACCTCCAAAAAAAGCGCCAAACATTGCACCTACATAAGGTACCCATCCATAAATTCCAATTGCTTTTACATCCATTCCATAAACTTCAGATAGGTAGATTGGAATCCAAAAAACAAACAACCACCATATTGGATCTATTGCTGCAGAAGCGATAATTACACCCCAACTCTGTTTTCGTGAAAGTAATTCTCCTACTTCAGGGTTATACTCATCTGTCTGTTCAAGTGAATCAACTTCATTTTCTTTTTGCCCTCCTAAAATATATTTTTTTTCATCTTCAGTTAACCAAGGGTGACTTTTTGGTGGAGCCTTCACTAATATTAACCAAGGTATTAACCATAGTAGCCCAACAAGACCTATAACAACAAAAATCATTTGCCAGCTAAAATAGATTGTTAAACTTGCTATAATTGGTATTGCAACAATACCTCCTATTGCAGCTCCAGAATTAAAGATACCTTGTGCAAAAGCTCTTTCTTTTACGGGAAACCATTCTGCATTTCCTTTAGCTGCTCCAGGCCAGTTTCCTGCTTCAGAAACTCCTAATAATGATCTAAAAATAGAAAAACTAACAATACCTTTTGCAAAAGCATGTAATGCTGTAGAGATTGACCAAAAACCAATTGAAAGCACAAAACCTATTCTAGTTCCAACTTTATCAAATATTTTACCAAATATAGATTGCCCAAATGCGTAAGAAAACATAAATATTACTGAAATTAAAGCATATATTTCTTTTCTTTCAGTCATTGATTTATCAGGATATAAATCTTCTGAAATACTTGGCCATAAAACTACTAAAGCTTGTCTATCTATATAATTGATAACTGTAGCTAAAGCAATTAAAGCGATTACCCACCATCTTAAGCCTTTTATTTTCATATTATTGGTTGTTATATTTGTTTATAAAATTAATTGGTAAACCAATTTGGTTTACCAAAAATATGTTTTTTTAATAGAATATCCAACCTTCTTTATTT
>CAYWOM010000502.1:0-1723 GCA_964459905.1 uncultured Polaribacter sp.
GTTATTTATATGTACCTCAGAAGAATTGTTAGATAAAATTGTATTGGTAACTGATGCTATTTTAGCATCAGTTACATTGTTTAAAAAAGTGTACAAGCGTTTAGGTTATTAATAATCACAGGAGAATAATCTATTTTTAATTTTCCGCCGTTTAAATTATTGGCATTAAAACTGCCATACTTTACAGTACCAGAAGCTACTGTGTTTGGTAGTTTTACCTTACAATGACGTGTATTTAAGTCAAAAACAGCATTTTTTGGGACTTTAATTTCTAGTCTTTTATTTATTTTTATTTTTTTACCATCAATAGTAATTTCGCTATTTTTTGAGCCATGATGTAGTTTCATTTCCATAATTTGCTCTTTAGCAATAACCACTTCTTTCCTTATTTTTTCTTTATCAATCTTTTTAAACGCTAGCTTTGCTTTTTCTAATTCTTTTTTAATTTCTTCAATATTTATTTTTTTTAATTCGACTTTTGCTTTTTGTAATTCCTTTTTTATTTTCTCTTTGTCGAAGTTCATATTACTTTTTAGCTCTTTATATTTTTTGGTCTTTTTAAAAGCTTCCCAATCTTCTTTAGACTTAATCGAAATTTTATTTTCTCCATCATTCCATTCAAAAGAATAGTTTCCGTCATCTACTAAATATTTATCAAAATCTTTAAGGTCTTCAAAAATATTTTGAAAATTGAAATCAAAATCAAAATTCATTTCTTGCGTTATAATTGAATCTAAATTTGGCATTTCAATATCCGGAAAAGTAAAATTCAAATCATTAAAAACTATAAATTCTTTATTAGAGTGCAATCCAAAATTTCCTTTCGAAGTAATTTTTACAGTTTTACTATTTCCTAAAGCTTCAAATTTCCATTCTTTAAAATACTTTTCAGCGTCTTTTTTAGACAAACCTTCAATTTCTATAAAGGCTTCTACCTGCACTTCATTTTTGCCCCAAGTTGTTACATTAACATTTGTATTAGAGGCATTTATTGCAACTTCTACATCTTTCTTTACTTTAAAATTCTCGGTAAATTTTTTATTAAACTTTTGTGCAAATGTTGTTCCTAAAAAAAAGATAGCTATTAAAGTAATAATAGTTTTATATGATTGTAGTTTCATTGTTTTGTGTATTTAAATTGTTTAATTGTTTTTTTAACCGTTGCAACAGTTGTAAGCGTAATTGTAAATTGCGTATTAATGCATTTATTGTATTATCATTAACTCCTTTTGTGTTAAGTTCTTGGGTTAATAATTTGTATTCTTTTGATAATTCTTTAATTTTTGATAAATAGCCTGTTAAAACATCTTGATTGGTGTTTGTGATTTCTAAACCACTCATTACTAAGTTAATACTATTTATATAGTAGCTTTCTATGGTGTTAAATTCTGGAGAAATACTCCCTAAACTAATTTCTTTATATGCTGAACTTGTTTCAGTATTATTTAGATTATCAATCTTTGTTTCTGGGTAAAATTTAATCCCTAAGCTAATTAATAATAATACAGATGCAGCAATAGAAACCCATTTAAAGTTTTTCTTGGTTGGTTTATTTTGATGAAGTTTAGACTGCAATAAAGTTTCAAATTTAGTAGAATGGGTTTCAGATAATTCAATGTTTTTTTCTTTAAAGCCTTTTAATAAATCTCTAATATCTTGCGGCATAACTGGTGTTTTTAAACTGTTCTTTTAATATTTTTTTCCTCTTAATAAATGTGTTCTC
>CAYWOM010000503.1:0-1721 GCA_964459905.1 uncultured Polaribacter sp.
GGCAACTATGTTTTTAAAATCGGTTGCCAATCTAATTGTTGTTGCAACATCCATATTTTTTGCAGTTCTTCCAGGAACGTTATACAAAATAATTGGTTTTTTTGTTGCTTCTGCAATGGCTTTAAAATGTTGGTAAAAACCCTCTTGTGTTGGCTTACTGTAATAAGGTGCAACAGAAAGAATACCATCTATACTAGACAAATCTATGGTTTTCAGCTCTTTAACAACGTTTAAAGTATTATTACCACCAATCCCTAAAACTAATGGCAACCTTTTATTATTAGCTTTTACAATAACCGTTATTATTTGTTGCTTTTCTTCTTCAGAAATAGTACCGCTTTCGCCAGTTGTACCATTAATTACCAAATAATTAACTCCGTTTTCGATATTAAAATTTACTAACTTAATTAACGCATCAAAATCTACACTTAAATCTTCTTTAAATGGTGTAACCAACGCAACTCCTGTTCCAATAAATTTTTGCATTATTTGTTATTTTTATAGCTAGTAAAATTACGCTTTTTCAAATTGATTCTAAAATGAAATGTGCCATTCTTAAAAAGAAAACACAACTTCTCTTATAAAGTTTAATTTTTTATTTTTTTTAAGATTTGAAGGTATTTTTTTAATTCTAACACAAACTGATGCGCATCCTCTATGTTACCGGCAATTTCTAACTCATACAAATCTGAATTTACGTCAGAAAAACCCGCTTTAAAAGTTGCCTTCGATTGTAAAACCGCAGTTTTTAATTGTATATTATTTGTATTAAAATAGCCAATTAATAAATCGAATGGTTGCTCTAAAAAACTTTGTAAATTTTGTTGGATAAATTCTCCTCTCCAATTGATGTCTTTTTCAGAAAAATGATAAAAAGAAACATCCGATAATTTATTAAATCTTCTAAAACTCATTAGTTTTGTATTTCTAGTATTTAACTGTGTATCGAGCTCTTTTTGTAGGTCTGTTTTTGATGAAATCTCATCAATAGTTAAAACACCAATTGATATAATTTCTTTTTGTGAAATTGCTCTATTTTTTACAAATTTTGATAAATTTTTATCAAACTTTTTTTCTAAAAAACGGCGTTTAAAGTTATAAAACATAGAGGGGTTTGTAGATTTTAACTGCGTAAAAATAAGGGTTAATTTGTTGTTATTTCTAATAAAATAAACTGATTTAACTGTTTGCCATACATTTGAAAATTATCATCAGAAACCAGCATTAAAGATTGATTTCCGTTTGCTAATTTAGGCCCAAAGGTAATCCCCTCAATATTGTCTACAATTCCTTCCGTTAATTTGTTTTTTACCATTTCGAAATTAAAAAGTAAGCGTTTTTTTAGTGGAATAAATTTTGATGCTTTTAGCGATGTAAAATCAATAATATTTGTAGTATTCTCGTTTATTGTAGCTTCAAATATTCGAACAATATTTCCATAAGATCCATAGCCGTTTTGATATGTTCTTTCTATTACAAAAAAATGGTTTTTTGTATACTCTAAAATAGCGGTAACTCCGTTTAAATTGATGTTTCCTTTTGCGGGTTTTGTAATATTTTCTAATTGGTACGCAAACTGCTTGGTTGCATTTTTAGAGTCTTTATTAATATAGGTAATTCTAATTGGCGAAGACGTTTTTTTAAATATTGGTTCGTCTCCATCTAATTGCAAAGGTGCTTCCATTGCTGCCCTAAATCCTTTTTTATCAATACTTTTAGAA
>CAYWOM010000504.1:0-1718 GCA_964459905.1 uncultured Polaribacter sp.
CTGTAAAGTTATACGTAGCTTTTTGTTCATCCTCTAAAGTGTGAATGATTTTTTTTACCTCTGTATTGGTAATTGTGCTTTGTTGATCTGCTGCAAAACCAGTAGCAACAATTGTTACAGCAATAGCATCGCCTAACTTTTCATCTTCACCAACACCCATAATAATGTTAGCATCATAACCCGCTTCATCTTGAATATAATCGTTTATTTCTCCTATTTCATCTAAGGTAACCTCATTTGTGCCAGAAACAATTAATAGTAAAACATTCTTTGCTCCCGTAATTTTATTATCATTTAATAACGGAGAATCTAAGGCTTTTACAATAGCATTTTTTGCTCTGTTTGTACCTTCTTCTTTTGCAGACCCCATAATAGCAGTTCCACTATTAGAAAGTACCGTTTTTGCGTCGTGTAAATCTATATTCTGTTTGTAGTGATGTGTAATTACTTCTGCAATTCCTTTAGAAGCAGTAGATAAAACCTCATCTGCTTTAGAAAAACCAGCTTTAAAACCTAAGTTCCCATAGACTTCTCTTAATTTATTATTGTTAATTACAATTAAAGAATCTACATTTTGGCGCAATTGGTCGATACCTAATTGTGCTTGTTTGGTACGTCTTTTTCCTTCGAACTGAAACGGCATTGTTACAATACCAACAGTTAAAATATCCATATCTTTTGCAATTTTTGCAATAATTGGTGCGGCTCCTGTACCGGTTCCACCACCCATTCCGGCAGTAATAAATACCATTTTTGTTTGGGTATTTAACATTTGCTGAATTTCTTGCATGCTTTCTTTAGCAGCTTGCGCACCAACTTCTGGGTTTGCACCTGCTCCTAAACCAGATGTTAAGTTTGCTCCTAACTGTATTTTATTTGGTATTGGACTGTTTTCTAGCGCCTGTGCATCTGTATTACAGATTACAAAATCTACCCCTTTTATATGTTGCGTAAACATGTGGTTTACTGCATTGCTACCGCCACCACCAACACCAATTACTTTAATAGTATTAGATTGGGTTTTTGGCATATCAAACGAAATGTTATCAAATTCTGAGCTCATAATAACGTTTTACTTTTTATTTTATTAATATTCTTTTTCTTTTTCACTACTTGATACTAGTTGGCTAACCAACTGCTAATTTACTCTGCATTGTCTAAAAAATCCTTTAAACTGTCTGTAAATTTCTCAAAAAACGACTTCTTTTTAAGTACTGGTTTTTTCTCAACTATTGGTTCAGTTTCTTCTCTAATTTCTCCTTTATTTTCATCAAAAACATCTTCAACTGTAGCTTCAATTTCTTCTTCTTTAATATCTCTTTCTAAACCTTCCATCAGCAATCCTACAGCAGTTGCATAAGCTGGGCTTGATAAAACATCTTCAGAATCTCCTGCTAAATGCTCATTCGGAAAACCGATTCTGGCATCCATTCCTGTAATATATTCTACCAACTGACGCAAGTGTTTTAATTGAGAACCTCCACCCGTCAAAACAATTCCTGCAATTAATTTTCCTTTGGTGGTTTCATGACCATAATTTTTTATTTCTAAATACACATGCTCTATAATTTCTTGTACTCTTGCATGTATTATTTTCGATAAATTTTTAAGCGTAATTTCTTTAGGTTCTCTTCCTCTTAATCCAGGAATCGAAACAATTTCTGTTTCTTTATTTTCTCCTGGCCAAGCAGAACCAAACTTAATTTTTAATAATTCAG
>CAYWOM010000505.1:0-1706 GCA_964459905.1 uncultured Polaribacter sp.
TATCTAAACGTTTTAATGCTCCTTTTACCATTGCCATTGGTAATGATTTTGCAAAGGTTTGCGAACGCATATTGTATTGTAAAAACTGAATCACATCTTTATTTCCTGCTAAAAAAGCACCAATGCCTGCCATAGATTTTGCAAAAGTTGCAAAATAAACATCAATATCATCTTGTACTCCTTGCTCAAAACCGGTTCCTTTTCCGCCCTCTCCTAGCGTTCCAAATCCGTGTGCATCATCTACCAACAACCTAAAATTATATTGTTTTTTAAGCGCTACAATTTCTTTTAAACGGCCTTGCTCTCCTCGCATTCCAAAAACACCTTCAGAAATCACTAAAATTCCTCCGCCCGTTTTTTCTGCCATTTTGGTAGCCCGTTTAATGTTTTTTTCAAAACTTTCCATATCGTTATGACGGTAAACAAAACGTTTACCAGCATGTAAACGAACACCATCTATAATACAAGCGTGCGTATCCATATCATAGACAATAATATCGTTTTTTGTAACCAAAGCGTCTATTGCAGACATAATTCCTTGATAACCAAAATTTAATAAATATGCTTTTTCTTTATCAACAAATTCGGCACATTCACGTTCTAATTGTTCATGAAAAGGTGTATGCCCAGACATCATTCTAGCACCCATTGGGTATGCCATACCGTGTTCCATAGCAGCTTCTCCATCTACCTTTAAAACTTCTGGATGATTGGCTAAACCTAAATAATCATTTATACTCCAAGTAACTACTTTTTTTCCATTAAAAGACATTCTGTTAGATATTGGTCCTTCTAATTTTGGAAACACATAATATCCTTCTGCTTGGTCTGCCCATTTTCCTAAAGGTCCTTTATCTTCTATAATTCTTTCAAATAAATCTTTCGTCATTTTATCAACTTTTTTTAAGGCTGTAAAGGTAAGTAATTTTAATAATTATTCAAATTATGATAGCTGTGTAAGTGGTTTAAAAAAAACCTTGTTCTTTCATCCAAACATCGCTATAAATTTTGTTCATATAACGAGATCCGTGGTCTGAAAATATTAAAACCACTACGCTATCTTCTGTAAACATATTTAATGCGGCATACTGTTTTACTGCTTGTAAAACTGCGCCACTTGTGTATCCTGGAAAAATACCTTCTTTTTTTACAATTTCGCGTGCTTGAAGTGCAGCATTTTTATCAGAAACTTTTTCAAAAACATCTATCACATCAAAATCTGTAGCTGTAGGAATTAAATTTTTACCTAAACCTTCTATCTTGTATGGAGAAACTTCGTTCATATCTAATTCGCCAGTTTCATGATATTTTTTTAAAACAGAACCAATGGCATCTACCCCTAAAATTTTAACTTTTGAATTTTGTTCTTTTAAGTATTTACCTGTACCAGAAATAGTGCCTCCAGTGCCACTAGCAACCACTAAATGTGTGATTTTACCTTGGGTTTGTTCCCAAATTTCTGGACCTGTAGTTTTATAATGTGCATCGCTATTTAATTCATTAAAATACTGATTAATGTATACCGAATTAGGTGTTTTTTTATGAATAATTTTTGCTACTTCATAATAAGATCTAGGATCATCTGCAGGAACATTTGCAGGGCAAACATGTACCTCTGCTCCCATACATTTTAACAAATCTATTTTATCTTGTGACGATTTATCGCTCACTGCCAAAATACATTTATAGCCTTTTACCAAACTAAT
>CAYWOM010000506.1:0-1696 GCA_964459905.1 uncultured Polaribacter sp.
TTACCATACAACCAACGTTTCCATCTAAATCTACATAGTTTAATCCTGCAGCTTTTGCTTCTACCTCAATTGGGTTTTCTTCACGTAAATCGCGCATTGCTGCATAATCTCTGTGTCTGTATAACGCATTTTCATCTAAAGACACTTTTGCATCAACCGCCATAATTTTGTCATCCGAAGTTTTTAACACTGGGTTAATTTCAAACATCGAAGAATCAGATTTAATATACGCTGTATATAAAGCTGTAACAAACTTTGTCATTTCTTTAAATGCAGTTCCAGACAATCCTAAATTAAAAGCAACTTTACGTGCTTGAAAAGGCATAATGCCTAATAAAGGATCTATTTCTTCTGTATAAATTAAATGTGGAGTTTCTTCTGCAACGGTTTCAATATCCATTCCGCCTTCGGTAGAATACATAATCATGTTTTTACCTGTTGCTCTATTTAATAAAACAGACATGTAATATTCTTCTGGTTCAGAATCTCCAGGATAATATACATCTTCACAAATTAAAACCTGGTTTACCAACTTTCCTTCTGCAGATGTTTGGGGTGTAATTAACATCATTCCAATAATATCATCAGAAATACTTTTAACTTGATCTAAATTTTTAGCCAACTTAACACCACCACCTTTTCCACGACCACCTGCGTGTACTTGAGCTTTTACTACGTGCCAACCCGTACCAGTTTCTTCTGTAAGTTTTTTTGCAGCAGCTACTGCTTCTGCAGAACTACTAGCAACAATTCCACGTTGTATTCTAACGCCAAAACTGCTTAAAATTTCTTTTCCTTGATATTCGTGTAAGTTCATTTGTAAATGTTTAAAAACGTAAGCAAAAATACAAATTCAGAAATTATAATTTGCCTTTTTTTAGATAAAATACTATCAAAAAAACACAGAAAATTTCTTTAAGATATATTTAACATTTCGTTTCTATAAGACTTACAATTTTAGAATGTCTTTCTTATAATTAACACCATTTTATGATGCATCAATAACAAAAGATAAAACCAATGGAATTGTGTTTACATACTAACCAACCAAAACTAAATGTTAAAACAAACCTTTTTATTACTAATTTTATTCGTCTTTTTAAGCAGTTATCAGCACAAAACAAAGAAAAAAGAAAAAAGAAAAACAATTAAAACGACTAAAGTCTCTAAAGCACCAAAAATAGATAGTATTTTAAGTGATGATGCTTGGAAAAATGCACAATTACTTACAGAATTTGTTGTTTTTAGACCCGCAAACGGCGAGCTTGTTAGTTCAGAATACCAAACAAAAGTGAGAGTCATTTATGATGATGAAGCTATTTATATTTCTGGACAAATGAACGATCCAGATCCTGCAGGAATTCCTAAGGAGTTTGCGGTTAGAGATAATTTTAGTCAAGCAAATTTCTTTTTAGTTACTATAAACCCTAATGATGACGGGCAGAATCCGTTTGAATTTATTGTGTAAGCCACCGGAAACCAAGCCGACGCTAAAGTTTCTAATGGCAACGAAGATTTTGACTGGAGTGCCGTTTGGGAAAGTGCTGTTTCTACGGATGATAAAGGGTGGAATGTGGAAATGAAAATTCCTTACAGAGCGTTACTGTTTGCAAATGAACCGATACAATCTTGGGGATTTAACTTTCACCGAAGACTAGAAAAATTAAACCAGCAACATACATGGACACATATAGAT
>CAYWOM010000507.1:0-1684 GCA_964459905.1 uncultured Polaribacter sp.
AAATGAATATTGATACTGATTTACAGTTTGCATTTACAGAAGGAATTAGAGATTATATGCAAGGAAAAGCAGCTTTTCTAGCAACTCAAATTGGTAATCCTGATGGAGCAGATCAACCAAATAAAAAATATTACGACCCAAGAAAATGGTTACGTGAAGGAGAAGCTACTTTTATAACACGTTTAAAGCAGGCCTTTTCTGATTTAAATAATGTAGATACTTTATAAAAACAGTAATATCAACTTTTTAAAAAAGCATTTCGAAATATTTTTCGAAATGCTTTTTTATTTTAAAAGATTCATTTCAAAGAAAATTTATAGTTCATAAAAATCTTTTACATTTGTAATTCATATTTTATTTTAAATAATTTTCATTTTAGATAATATTAAATTAAAACAAACACATAATATGGCTTGGTTTAAACGTACAGATAAAGGAATACAGACCGCTACAGAAGATAAAAAAGATACTCCAAAAGGTCTTTGGTATAAAACTCCTAGCGGAAAAATAATAGACACAGAAGAGCTTAAGAAAAACTTATATGTAAGTCCAGAAGACGGGTATCATGTAAGAATTGGAAGTAAAGAGTATTTTGAGTTATTTTTTGATGATAATAAGTTTGAAGAGTTAAATGAAACCTTAACCTCTAAAGACCCGTTAAAGTTTGAAGACACAAAAAAATACCCAGACAGATTAAAGGCTGCGCAAGAAAAAACAAAATTAAAAGATGCTGTAAGAACAGCCGTAGGAAAATCTTTAGGAAAAGACCTTGTAATTGCAGCAATGGATTTTGCTTTTATTGGTGGTTCTATGGGTTCTGTAGTTGGCGAGAAAATTGCACGTGCAATTAATTATTCAATAGAAAAGAAAATTCCATTTTTAATGGTTTCTAAATCTGGTGGTGCACGTATGATGGAAGCTTCGCTTTCTTTAATGCAATTGGTAAAAACATCTGCAAAATTAGCTCAGTTGGCAGAAGTTAAAATACCATATATATCTTTGTGTACAGATCCAACAACTGGTGGTACAACAGCTTCTTATGCAATGTTAGGCGATATTAATATTGCAGAACCAAATGCATTAATTGCTTTTGCAGGCCCAAGAGTTGTAAAAGATACTACAGGAAAAGAATTACCAGAAGGTTTTCAAAAATCTGAATTTGTTTTAGAACACGGCTTCTTAGATGCCATTTACGAGCGTAAAAACTTAAAAAAACAAGTAAATTTGTATATCGATTTAATTCAGAATTTACCAGTTAGAGCATAATTAAAAAGCCAGCGAAAGCTGGCTTTTAGCTAATTTTAATTTTACCTAATCACTTAAATCGGGGTTAAAGTTTTTTATATCTAATTTGTACTGAGAAAGAATTTTAAATTTCTTTAGCATTCTTAGCACTATTAAATTCACCATCAAAAATAAAAGATTAGGGTAGATTAAAGTTGTTTAATTACTTTAATATTTTTTAATTGCTTTTTGTCAAGTATTACTCCAAACTTATTATGGCTGAATTATTACTATGTCTTTTGGTTAACAAAGTAAAAGAGATAATGTCAAACTAGCGTTTTCTTAAAAATGAGATAAGTTGGCAAGATTAGGTTTATAAAATCAAAAAACCGTTGAAAATCAAACGATTAACAACGGTTATTGTACTGAAGGCGGGACTTGAACCCGCACGGCCATTACT
>CAYWOM010000508.1:0-1678 GCA_964459905.1 uncultured Polaribacter sp.
GCCAAATAACTGCTTGATCTGGGTTTGTAAAGAAACCTAAAGACAATAATTTAACGCCGTAATTTTCTACGGGTTTCATTTTAGAGCGTCCGTCTACATTTACAGAAAGTGGTTTTGCTTTTTCTACATCAAACATAATATGTTGTGATGGCCCGTATATATCTGCATCTAAAACACCCACACTAAAACCCATTTTTGCTAATGAAATAGCGGTATTTGCTGTAATGGTAGATTTTCCTACACCTCCTTTTCCAGAGGCAATAGCAATAATATTTTTTATATTAGGAATCTCTTTTCCTCTAATTTGATTCGGATTTTCTTTTGCAACCGGTTTTTCTACCTTTACATTTACTTTTACAGTAATAGCTTCTGAAACATTGGTTTTAATTGCCTTAGCAATTTCTGTTTCTATTTTCTTTTTTGCTTGTAATGTTGGATTGTTAATGGTTACATCTACTTCTACTTCGTTGCCAAAACTAACAACATTAGTTACATTATTGTTTTCAATTAAGCTTTTTCCTTCACCAGCAGCCGTAATTGTTTCTAATGCTTTGTATATCTCTTGTTTTTTAAAACTCACGTCTTATTTTTATTTAATCTTAATTGCAAATATACGTCTTACTGATTAGAAAATAAAAGGTCTAGATTGTGATTATTTATAGGTTGATAAGTGGAAATTATAGACCCAAATTTTAGAAATTATTTTTAATGAATTAAAAAGTATTGCATCAATTATAATTCATCTGTAGGATTCCAAAAAACGGTTTCTAAATCTTGAATTTGATTCTCGATAATCACAATTCCTTCGTTTTCTAATAATTGTTGCATTAAATTTGTACCATTAAAATGATGCTTTCCGGTCAATAATCCTTTTTTATTTACCACTCTGTGGGCCGGAACTTCTTGGGTTTGATTGTGAGAATTATTCATTGCCCAACCTACCATTCTTGCAGATTTTGCGGCGCCTAAATAAGTGGCAATTGCACCATAACTAGTTACTTTTCCAAAAGGAATTAAACGGGCGGTTTTATAGACTTTTTCAAAAAAATTATCAGATTCTTTCACGTTGTGAAAGTAGTACCTTTTTATGAGGTTTTAAAATAAATTTAGAACGATAGGAAGATTAATATTTTAATCGAAATTGTATATAAGTAATGGGTTTACCAACCTCTAAATATTGGGTTTCGTAAAAAGTTTGAGTTTCTAAAACTTCTTTTGGTGCACCTTCATTATGATACACATTATGGTTTGCATTTAAAACTTCATGCCCTTCACCGTGCAATAAACCTAGGGTATAACCGTGCATAAATTCGCTATCGGTTTTAAGATTCATAATTCCTTCTTCATTTAAAATATGATGGTATTTTTTTAAGAAGGCAGAATTTGTCATTCTATGTTTTGTGCGCTTGTATTTTATTTGTGGATCTGGAAAAGTAATCCAAATTTCTGAAACTTCATTTTCAGCAAAAATAAAATCGACCAACTCTATTTGTGTTCTTATAAAAGCAACATTATCTAAATTTTCTTCAACAGCGGTTTTTGCTCCTCGCCAAAATCGCGCACCTTTAATATCGATTCCAATATAGTTTTTGTTTGGGTTTTTTTTAGCCAGAGCAATTGTATATTCACCTTTACCGCACCCTAATTCTACAACAATAGGATTGTTATTTCCAAAAAA
>CAYWOM010000509.1:0-1675 GCA_964459905.1 uncultured Polaribacter sp.
TACAAAAACAGTATCTCCAACTCTAATATCTAATTTTTCTATTTGATCTGCATTGTGTAAAGAAGCACGTTTTACAGTGGTACCTGCCAACTGCACGGGTTCTAAATTTGCAACGGGTGTAATGGCGCCTGTTCTACCAACTTGATAGGTGATTTGATGTAAAATTGTTGCTACTTGTACTGCTTTAAATTTATAGGCAATTGCCCATCTTGGGGCTTTAGAAGTATAACCAAGTTCTTCTTGCTGCTGTAAATTGTTTACTTTTATAACAACACCATCTGTTTCATAAGGTAAATTATGTCGTTCAATATCCCAGTAATTTACAAAGTTAAAAACTTCATCTATGGTTTTTGCTAAAGTGATTGTTTTAGGTACTTTAAAACCCGCTTTTCTGGCAGTTTCTAGGACTTCGAAATGCGTTTTATAGGTTCTTTCTTCGGTAACTACTTGGTACAATAAACAATCTAAGGGTCTTTTTGCAACTTCTGTACTGTCTTGTAATTTTAAACTTCCGCTTGCGGTATTTCTCGGGTTTCTATATGTTTCCTCTCCGTTTGCAAGTCTTTCTTCATTCATTTTATGGAAACCTGCTATTGGTAAAACAATTTCTCCACGCATTTGAAAATTACTTAAAAAATTGTTTTTTATTGATAAAGGAATAGAACGAATTGTTTTTATATTTGCTGTAACAGCATCGCCTTGAAAACCGTCTCCACGAGTAACCGCTTTAATAAATTGACCGTTTTGGTAGGTTAAATTTATAGAAGCGCCATCGTATTTTAACTCGCAGGTAAATTCTAAATTATCTCTTCCCAAACCTTTTTGTACACGTTTTTCCCAATCTAATAAATCTTCTTTCGAATAGGAATTATCTAAAGAATACATTCTATTCTTGTGCGCAACGGTTTCAAAATTTTTGGTGATGGTACCTCCTACTCTTTGTGTTGGCGAATTGGCATCGAAAAATGCTGGGTTTTCTGTTTCTAGTTTTTCTAATTCTTTTAGTTTTATGTCGAAATCGAAATCTGAAATTGTTGCATTGTCTAATACATAATAGTTATAATTATGATTGTTTAGTTCTTCGCGAAGTAGATTTATTCTTTGTTGAGCGGTCATATAGGATAAAAAAACTTGTTTTTAAATTAAAAAAATGTATTTTGATTCAATAATCAAAAATGATTTAAAAAAATGAAATACGCTATAAAAATACATAAAATTTCTACAGTTGACGACCTTGAAAATGCATGGAGCATTGAAGATTATAAAGAGCTTTTAGAAAGATTTGACTTACCAAATACAGAAACTACTGATGTAAAGGAGTTAAGAGAATTGCTTTTTATGGCAATCTCAGATAAAGAACCAAATGAAGCCGCAGCAATTTTGTTAGATTATAAATTATCAGACAAATTAAATGAAGGACAAATAGATTCTCTTTCCTATGAAATGTTAGTGGATAAAATTTCAGAAGAATATCCTGTAATTGGATTACATAAAAAATTATTTACTGTTAATCAGTTGTTATACAAAGCCTTTAACGGAAAATTTCCGAATACAAAAGCTACTATAGTCGATTTTGAAATTACAGCTTTAGGACATGCTGATAAAAATGAATTGAATTGTGTTTAACGGCCACTCAACAGCTATGGTTATATTGGGCCGCCCCAGAGAGAGGGGA
>CAYWOM010000510.1:0-1664 GCA_964459905.1 uncultured Polaribacter sp.
GACACGTGCAGTACCATTAATATCTAATTTTTGTGTTGGTGCTGTTGTACCTATTCCAACATTATAGGTTTTAGTCATTCTTAAAACTTCAACACGCCCTATTGCAAAAGCCAATTCATTAATATTTGAACCAGAACTTTGAATTGTATTCGTATTTAATTGGGGAGACATCACAAAATTACCTATTGCTACTTTTCCTGTATAAAAAGATATTTGGTCGCCATTTGCATCTCTAATACTTAAATTACCTAATGGATTATTTGCCCCTATTCCAACTTTTCCTGTTGGTAGATAAATATCAGTACTACTTTGGTTTGCAAAAGTTCCTTTTAAATTTTCCCAAGGACTTTGTAAACTACTTAAATCTTCTGTATTTTCATTTAAAATACTTAAACTACTTGCAGTAGCATCAAATGTTAACGTTTGGTTGTCTAAATCCGTACCACTTGAAGAAGTTGAGCCGATAATACAATTTAAGCCAACAAATATTCTATCTCCCGCTTCTAATGGAGTTAAAAAAGTTATTGTTTTTGTTGTTTGATTATATGTATAAGTGTAAGTAGGTTCTTGAAATATACTTCCCTTAAAAACTTGAACTATACTTGCTTCATTTACTAAAATTATATCAGTTTGATTTGCAGTTGCCACAAAACTTTCTGTAGTTCCTTGGCAACCATCAGAACCACCAACTCTTACCCAACGACCTGCCATATTTGTAAGGGCAAAAGAATCTACTTCATTTGCAACACCTGTTAGTTCGTAACTGTATTGTGTTATTGTTTCTCCATCGGTAGAAACTAAAACAACTGTATCATCTTCATCGTGTTGCAAATCTGAATTTTTCATTTCAGCAACAGTTCTAAACTTTATGGGTGCTACTTGCTTTTGGCTAAACGCAACCATTGATGTTAAGAAAAGTAATAATATTATATATTTTTTCATCATTTTAAATTTAGAAGTAAAGAGCGGAATCGAACCGCTCTAAACCTTTTTACTTTTTATTTGTAAATATTTACTACAATATTCCCTGGTGTAATTGTAGCACCAGATTTGTTTTTAATAATAAAAGGAATAGTTCCTGCTACTACCACTGGCTGAATAGTTAGTTCAACTCCAACTGGCAATCCGCTTGCTACACCAAAATCATAACTTTCTCCTACTTCTGCAGCTGCAACAGCTATAGAAATATTTTGATGTACAGAATTTCTAACACTTGGGTAGGCTAAATTTTCGGCATCTGCAATTTGTTTGTTTATTGAGCTTGCCCAAAAAGTTAAACTTGCATCATTTGTTTTTCTTACAGAAAATTTTCCGTCTGGCACTTCAGCACCAGCAAGGTATGCTACATGTGTAACCCCAGGATCTAAAACATCTTTCAATATCACTTCATTACCTTCATGTTGGGTAATTGATGTGTCTGCCATAAATTCTGCTACCGTGTCCCATGGTTGTATTCCTTCCTGTGTTCCCATTTTTTTTACTTGTTTATTGTTTATACTTGTTTTAAAATAAAATCTAATTGAGTGTTTAAAACTTCTCCTGTTTTGTTGCTTACTATAATTACTACTTCGTTATCTGCTCTAGCTTGAAGGTTTGCAGTAACATACTCTATATGCGTATTAGAAATTAATACATAGTTGCTTATCTCTAAAACTCCTGGTATT
>CAYWOM010000511.1:0-1663 GCA_964459905.1 uncultured Polaribacter sp.
CAAAAGAAAACATAGATGCGTTAAACGCAGTTGTAAAAGTTGATATAGTTGCTGAAGATTATCAAGCAAAAGTAACAGAATTATTAACCGATTACCGAAAAAAAGCAGACATTCCAGGATTTAGAAAAGGGCAAGTACCTATGGGAATGATAAAAAAGCAGTATGGTAAATCTATAATGATAGATGAGGTTAACAAACTTTTACAAGCTTCTTTAAATAAATTTTTAACAGAAGAAAAACTAGATATTTTAGGAAATCCGTTGCCAAGAATTAAAGAAGATTTTAATTGGGATGCAGCAACTTTTTCTTTCGAATTCGAATTAGGATTGGCTCCAGAATTTACGGTAGATTTAAAAGCAAAGAAGAAAGTTACCCAATATAATATTATTGCACCAGAAGATTTAATTGATAAAGAAATAGAAAACATACAAACTCGTTACGGAAAAATGAGCTCTTTAGAAGAAGCTACAGAGCACTCTAATGTTACCGGAACTTTTGTTAACGAAGAAAAAGAAATTACTAAAAAAGCTACTTTTTTAGTAAACGATTTAAAAGGTAAGAAAAACGAAAAGAAAGTAATTGGCGCTAAAGTAGGCGATATTATTGAGCTAGAAACAAAAAAATTATTTGAAGACAATCATAAATTGCAAACCGTTTTAGGTGTTTCTCCTGAAGAAATTAACAATTTAGATATTACTGTTTCTTTTACAGTTGAAGAAATTACAAAAACAACACCAGCAGATTTAGATCAAGAATTGTTCGATAAATTATTTCCTGACGGAAGCGTTACCTCTGCCACACAAGTAAGAGAAAAAATTAAAGAAGATGCAGAAAAGCAATTTCAGCAACAAGGAGATCAACAATTACTAAATGCAGTAACATCATATTTAGTAGAAAATACAAAGTTTGATTTACCTGCAGAATTCTTACAAAAATGGTTAGCAACTGCTGGCGAAAAAGAATTAACTGCAGAAGAAGCAAAAGCAGAATTCGATAAATCGGAAAAAGGATTGCGTTACCAATTAATCGAAGGAAAGATTATGAAAGATAACGACATTAAACTAGACTATGCAGAATTAGTGGCATATGCAAAAGGATTTATACGCACGCAAATGGCACAGTTTGGTAATATGAATCCAGAAGAAAAAGAATTAGACGATATTGCTGGACGAATTTTACAAAACCAAGAAGAAGCTCAAAAACTACAATCGCAATTAATTAGTCAGAAATTATTGACTTTTTATAAAGAAAATATGAGTTTTAAAACAAAAGAAGTTTCTTACGAAGAATTTACAAAAGAAGTTTATAAATAACTGTCGCAGAGAGTTTTTGTAGATCACTCTTGTAAGCATAATATAAAAATGTAACCTCGAGCATTACCTAAATCAAAAGATAATTTGATTAATAGTATGAAACAAAGTTTTCGAGAGGTTTTAATGAAAACCTGAATCTTAAAATTCAGGTTTTTTAGCCAAATATTGTAACAAAACATTAACGTAATAGTTCTTATATTTACAGACTAAACATAAACAAAAGCACGAAATGGATTACGGAAAAGAGTTCGAAAAATACGCAACAAAACATCACGGAATTAACAGCACCTATTTTGGTAAAATAACAAGTAGTTTAACGCCATATATTATGGAAGAACGTCAAATGAACA
>CAYWOM010000512.1:0-1662 GCA_964459905.1 uncultured Polaribacter sp.
AATTATTAAATTTTTTAGATTTTTTTTGTAAATCTTTATTTTTAATGCCCAAAAAAAGGTACTCTACTTTTAACTTATCTGCTCTTCTTTTTACAGATTTTGTATTCTCGCCAGTAATAATACCTACTGGTATATTTAATAACTTACAAAATAAAACACCAGCGCTGTCATAAGTATTAAATTTTTTCAATTCATTTCCTTGCTCATCATAATACATACCACAATCTGTCCAGACACCATCTATATCTGTCAATACAAGTTTTGGTAACATTTATTTTATATTTTTTAAGTAAATAACTTCATCTTTAGGCATGTCTATTGAAAGTGTTTTTCCTATCAACTGATCTTTATCAACCCATTTAACTCCATCACCTGGACTTAATAAATGAATATCATTCTCTGTAATTAAAGTTCCTTTTTTTAAGTCTTTATTTGCAGCAACAGATCTTTCTAATTTATTTCTTGCAGTTTTTACAGAATTTACAATTTCAATTTTCTCTTCACCCATAGACAAATCTAAATTTCTAATGTTTCTAATCATTCTATAAATACCATCTATAGCTAAAGATCCTTTTTGGTCTGTTCCTTTCATATCTCTATCTAGAGTAATATGCTTTTCTATAATTTCTGCTCCCATTGCTACTGCTGCTATTGGTGTAGATATACCAATTGTATGGTCTGAATAACCAATTGTATATTGCGGGTAATTTTTCTTTAAAAATGTAATGGTTTTTAAATTAACATTCTCATATCTAGTTGGGTACTCAGAAACACAATGTAATATCGAAATATCGTTATGATATTTATTCATAGTTTCTAAGGCAGTATTTAATTCCTTTTCTCCTGCCATACCTGTAGAGACTATAATCGGTATTTTTGTTTCAGCTAAAGCAGCAAGTAACGGTAAATTTGTTAGATCTCTAGAAGCCACTTTTAACTTATCGGGTGTAAATAACTTAAGCATACTTAAACATCCTGTAGCACACAAAGTTTCCACAAAATCTAGTCCTTTACTTTTTGCGTACTTATATACCTCAAAATGTTGTTCATCATTTAGTTCTAAAAAAGAACGATGTTCTCCATATGTTTTACCAAAAGAATGTGGAGAGTTATACAAGCCTTTCATTTGGGTTGATGACAACTCTTGTGTTAAATCTCTTTTAGTAAGTTTTACAGCATCCATTTGTTTTAAATCCTGACCAAATAAATTATCTTTTACAGGTCTAGCGACAACATCAACAAGTAATTTACACAAATCTACAGATCCATTATGGTTTTGACCTATTTCACCAATTATATATGTCATTTTTTATTTTCTTTTATTATTTTTTTCATTTTTACTAATAAATCTGGTCTTGTTTCGATATAATTAACTATTTCTAAATAACCAGCATTATAATTTTTTTTTGAAAAATTAAAATATAAATCTTTTAGTATATTAAAATCTTCTTCTGTGTCTAAAGTACACCTAATTTCTTTATTTTTGATTTCTTTTTTTAAGAAACGGACATCAAATTCATTTGGGTTTTTATAAATACAGTTTGTAACATGTTCAATAAATTATTATCTTTTTTATTTGCTACTTTTTTTAATGCTTTTAAGCTTACAATTTCAGTAAAAAAACCAAAATGGGTTAAAATTGAAGGAACATTATTTACTTTA
>CAYWOM010000513.1:0-1655 GCA_964459905.1 uncultured Polaribacter sp.
ATTCAGTGCTTATTTAGACTAGTCTGTGTTTGTATACAGCGCTCAAATTATCGACATTTACCTATAATCCCCTAACCTAGCTTGTAAAAACAAATAGGTACCTTTCGTCAAATACGTGTGTGATCAAAATAAATATAGGTCAAGACCAAGTTAACTAAATGATAACTAGCAGAAGACTTTCCTTGTCAAACGTAATATTGGACAAATAAACAAATATACACTGACCGAGACCATAGAAACAAAACATGCAACGTTCATAGCGCTGCTTCAAAATTTATAAGGCATAGAGCCAGAATCGAACCAGACATCAATTAAATCGCTTTCGCGTTTCATTGGTTGTCCGGTAGCTGAAACTAAAATAATTTTATCTACAATATTTTTATGTAAATCTATTTTTGCGTAGTTTTCTTCTGAGTTGTTACCAACTTCAAAATCCTCGAAAATATCTTTTGCTAAAACGCCCGCTTTAACAGCTTTTGCCATCTCATCTTTTAGTTCTTTAACAGAACCTACACAAATTTCTTCTTTACCATCTTCAGTTCGCCAAATTGGTAAAGGAATTCCCCAATAACGAGAACGCGATAAATTCCAATCGTTTGCATTTGCCAACCAATTTCCAAAACGTCCTGTTCCTGTAGATTCTGGTTTCCAGTTAATAGTTTTGTTTAGAGAATGCATTCTGTCTTTTACATCTGTAACTTTTATAAACCAAGAATCTAATGGATAATATAAAATTGGTTTATCTGTACGCCAACAATTTGGGTAACTGTGCTTATATTTTTCTACTTTAAAAGCCTTGTTTTCTGTTTTTAATTTAATGGCCAACTCAACATCTACAGATCTTTCTGGGGCTTCACCATCAGGATAATATTCGTTCTTTACATATTTACCTGCAAACTCTGTAACTTCTGGTCTAAATCTTCCTTGTAAATCTACTAAAGGAACTAAATTATCGTTCTCATCTTTTACCAATAATGGCGGAATTTCTGGAACGGCTTGTTTTGCAACCAAGGCATCGTCTGCCCCAAAAGTTGGTGCCGTATGTACAATACCTGTTCCGTCTTCTGTGGTAACAAAATCGCCAGCAATTACTCTAAATGCATTTTGTTTATTATCAAATTTACAGTTATAATCTAAAATTTGCTCGTATCTTATACCTACTAAATCTTTACCAATAAATTCTTTTACAACATAAAAAGGAATCTTTTTGTCGCCAGATTTGTATGCTGATAATTCATCCGAAGTTTCAACTTGCACATTATTTTTTCCTCCAAATTGTTTGCCAACTAAATTTTTAGCCAACACAACTTTTGTTGGTTGAAAAGTATATTGATTAAAAGTAGCTACTAAAACATATTCGATTTTTGGACCTACAGTTAAAGCTGTATTACTTGGTAATGTCCACGGAGTTGTTGTCCAAGCTAAGAAATAAACAGTTCCTTGGTTTTGTAAAAAATCTGGTAATGTATTTTTTAAGGTTTTAAACTGCGCAACAATTGTTGTGTCTGTTACATCTTGGTAAGTACCTGGTTGGTTTAATTCATGCGAACTTAAACCAGTACCTGCTTTTGGTGAATATGGCTGAATTGTATACCCTTTATAAATTAATTTTTTGTTATAAATTTCTTTTAAAAGCCACCAAACAGACTCCATAT
>CAYWOM010000514.1:0-1655 GCA_964459905.1 uncultured Polaribacter sp.
AATTTGATTAAAAATAATTTTATCCCTAATTTTTAAAGGGTATATTTGATTATAAGTATAAAATAATAACACAAAATTACCAATATGTCAATCATTAGATTTAATGCTTTACAAGAAACTTTACATAGAAAACCTATTAAAATAGTTGAAACCGAAAAAAGATCTGCTTTGTTTGGTAAAAATGTTTTTAATAAAAATGCCATGCAACAATATTTAACCAGAGCTGCTTATGATAGCGTAATGGACGCAATTGTACACGGTAAAAGAATAGATCGTAAAATTGCAGACCAAGTTGCGGTAAGCATGAAAGATTGGGCAATGGCTAAAGGAGCAACGCATTATACGCATTGGTTTCAGCCATTAACAGGGGCTACTGCAGAAAAGCACGATGCTTTTTTTGAATCTATAAACGGTAGTTTGGCAGTAGAAAAATTTGATGGCGAACAATTGGTGCAGCAAGAACCAGATGCCTCTAGTTTTCCTAATGGCGGCATTAGAAATACTTTTGAAGCAAGAGGTTATACGGCTTGGGACCCAACATCGCCAGCATTTGTTTATGAAACAACACTTTGTATACCAACAATTTTTGTTTCTTATACTGGCGAAGCTTTAGATAATAAAACACCTTTGTTAAGAGCTTTACAGGCGTTAGATACCGCAGCAACAGCTGTTTGTAAATATTTTGATAAAAATGTATCTAAAGTAAGTGCCACTTTGGGTTGGGAACAAGAGTATTTTTTAATTGATGAAGCTTTGGCGCTTTCTAGACCAGATATTTTAATGACCGGTAGAACTTTGTTAGGGCATTCGCCAGCAAAAGGGCAGCAGTTAGACGATCATTATTTTGGTACAATTCCGGCACGTGCTATGAGTTTTATGCAAGATTTAGAGCAAGAATGTATGTTGTTAGGTATTCCTGTAAAAACGAGACATAATGAGGTTGCTCCTAATCAGTTTGAATTAGCACCCATTTTTGAGGAAGCAAATTTAGCAGTAGATCACAACTCTTTATTAATGGATGTTATGGAAAAAGTTTCTAAGCGTCATCATTTTAAAGTATTATTTCACGAAAAACCTTTTGAAGGAATTAACGGTTCTGGGAAACACAACAACTGGTCCTTATCAACAGATACACAAACCAATTTGTTAAGTCCTGGTAAAACACCTATGAAAAATTTACAATTCTTAACCTTTTTTGTAAACACCATAAAAGCGGTTTATGAACATCAAGAATTGTTAAGAGCCTCAATAGCATCTGCAAGTAATGATCATCGATTAGGCGCCAATGAAGCGCCACCAGCAATTATGTCTGTTTTTATTGGTAGTCAGTTATCGGCGGTTTTAGACGAATTAGAAAATGTTACCAAAGGAAAATTATCGCCACAAGAAAAAACAGACTTAAAACTTAATATTATTGGTAAAATTCCGGCTATTTTATTAGACAACACAGATAGGAATAGAACATCGCCATTTGCATTTACAGGTAATAAATTCGAATTTAGAGCAGTAGGTTCTTGGGCAAATTGCGCAATGCCAATGACGATTTTAAATACTATTGTTGCCAAACAATTAAAAGAGTTTAAAATTGAAGTAGATAAATTAATTGCTACTAAAAATCTTAAAAAAGACGAAGCAATTTTTAATGTATTAAGAGA
>CAYWOM010000515.1:0-1647 GCA_964459905.1 uncultured Polaribacter sp.
ATGATGAAATGCGTGAGTTAATGAAAGAAAACGGAATTGGAAGACCATCTACCAGGGCAAGTATTATTGAGACTTTATTTAGAAGAAAATATATAGAACGAAAGAAAAAATTAGTTTTACCAACCCAAACAGGTATTGATTTAATAGATATTATTGATAATGAATTATTAAAATCTGCTGAACTTACCGGTCGTTGGGAAAAACGGTTAAAAGAAATAGAACGAGGAGAATTTAACGCCGGAACTTTTATAAATAACATGAAAAAAATGGTAGATGAATTAGTTTATGAGGTTCGTGCAAACAAAACTTCTAAACGAATTTCATCAAACATTATTAAGAACGAGAAACAAGTAAAGCAATCTGTAAACTCAAACTTACATACTAAAAAAATTACAAAATCTAAGCAAATTGTTGGTAAAAGGTGTCCGAAATGTAAAAAAGGGCATTTAATAAAAGGATCATCCGCTTATGGATGTTCAGAGTATAAAAATAATTGCGATTTAAAAATTTGGTTTGAAATTTACGGGAAAAAAGTTTCTGAAAATCAGATTATTAGATTGATTGAAAAAGGTTGCACAACTAATTTAAAAGGTTTTAAAACAGCTACTGGTGCTATAGAAGGATTAATAAGATTTGATGAAAATTTTAATTTAAAATTAGAGCCAAAACAAGTTGTGCATGTTGTGTCTCCTAAATCGCAATCGAGAGGTGTCACTTCTGAACAAAACAAAATTTCTTGTCCGAAATGTAAAAAAGGAACTGTTTTAAAAGGAAAATCGGCTTATGGTTGTTCTAATTATAAAAATGGTTGCAAATTTCTTTTTTCTTTTGAGAATATAAAAAAAATTGCCAATGGTAAATCTTTGACGAAAGAATTGGTTATTAAGATAATAAATAGTTAATTATTCTAACGAATGACAGGGAACGATTAATTTTAAATAGCACATGCTAAAACTTAAGTTTCTAAATAAAATTTATAGACAGGTTTAACCCTGATTGAAACGGCATCCTTTTTTATTTTTCATAAAAAAGATATAGTGTAAAGCAGGAAACAGTTTCAGAAAAAAAAATCGTCAATGAAAAATCATTGACGAAAGAATTTATTTTAAAAACAAGGTATTGTTACAATTATTTTAAATTAGTAGTTTCTATTTGCTTTTGTAATTTCAAAAATATGTTCTAAAATTCGTTGTTCTTTTTCATCAAAAATAAGATTTCTTCGTTTAAAAACTACTGTTGCAACTTCAATAACCTTGTTTGTTTTGTATTCTGTAAAACCAGATGCGCCGCCCCAACTAAAGGATGGTACAAAGTTTCTTGGAAATCCGCTACCAAAAATATTGGCACTTACGCCAACAACAGTTCCGGTATTAAACATAGTATTTATGCCACATTTAGAATGATCTCCCATCATTAAACCACAAAACTGTAAGCCTGTTTTTGCAAAACGTTTGGTTTCATAGTTCCATAATTTTACTTCTGCATAATTATTTTTAAGATTAGAATTGTTGGTATCTGCACCTAAATTACACCATTCGCCAAGTACAGAATTTCCTAAAAAGCCATCGTGCCCTTTGTTAGAATAGCCCATAAGCACAGAATTATTAACCTCACCTCCTACTTTAGGACCACATTGTAAAGTAGGAG
>CAYWOM010000516.1:0-1646 GCA_964459905.1 uncultured Polaribacter sp.
CAGAAATTGTTTTACCAATATCTTCTTTGGTAATTCCTAATTCTTTTTCTACTCCCAATTCTATTGGTAAACCATGCGTATCCCAACCAGCCTTTCTTTTTACCTGAAAGCCTTTCATGGTTTTATATCTTGGAAAAATATCTTTAATAGCGCGCGCTAAAACGTGATGGACTCCTGGAAGTCCGTTTGCAGAAGGAGGTCCTTCAAAAAAAACGAAAGGCTCTGCACCTTCTCTAGATGTTACACTTTTTTCGAAGATGTTATTTTCTTGCCAATAGTTTAGAATTTCTTCTGCCACGTTTGGTAAGTCAAGTCCTTTATATTCAGTGAATTTCGCGCTCATTTTCTATCTTTTCTTATAAGTGTGCGAAATTAAGAATTTTCTTGTAATTTTTTGAGTTTGTTTGTGAAGAAGTTTCAAAGTGAAAAAAAGGTACAAAGTGACAAAGTCACAAATTCGAATATAGTTTTAACTTTACACCTTTGCCACTTTGCAGCTCTGAGATTTTGCAACTATATTTACAAACCACGTTCTGCTTTTATTTTTTCATAGGCTTGTTGTATGCTTTGAAACTTTTCTTTTGCACCATTAATATGTTCTTGCCCTAGGTCTTGTACTTTATCTGGATGGTATTTTTTAGCCATTTTTCGGTAGGCTTTTTTCACTTCATCATTGGTAACATTTTTGGTGATTTCTAAAATTTTATAGGCATTGTTAGACGCATCATAAAACATGGCTTTTATAGATTCGAAATCGTGTTGATTAATGTATAAATACCCTGCTATTTTTCTAATTTCGTCTACTTCATTTTCAGTTACAAACGTATCTGATTTTGCAATGCCAAACAAAAAATGAAGCAGCTGCAAACGTGATGCATGTGGCATGTGTGTTCTAATTTGAAGACATACTTGACGTGCAGAAATTTGTTTTTTTATAATTCCGTTAAAGAGTTTAAATGCGCTGTTTGCTCTTTGTTTACCATACATACTAACAAAATTAGTGCGCACAAAATCTAATTCTCTTTGGTCTACTTTACCATCTGATTTTATAACAATAGAAGCCAAAACAAGTAAACTCATTTCAAAATCTCCAGATTGTGTATTTACGCTACCTTTTCTATCTCCATTAACTTTTTGTTGGTATTCTTTTTGTTCTTTGGTTAAATCTTCTATAGAAA
Organism: uncultured Polaribacter sp.; assembly: GCA_964459905.1. Classification (GTDB taxonomy): domain Bacteria; phylum Bacteroidota; class Bacteroidia; order Flavobacteriales; family Flavobacteriaceae; genus Polaribacter. Next base: position 1,179 of record CAYWOM010000516.1, read on the forward strand.
AACCGTCTACAAAACTACCAATTGCAAACCCTATTGCAGCGCCTATTGGACCCCCTAAAGTAAATCCTAACCCTGCTCCTAACCATTTTGTAAAACTACCCATGTATTTATTTTAAAGTTACAAAGTTACAAAGTAAAAGTAGTAAGTTGTAACTTTTAAAAGTGGCAATGCTTAATTTTTAAACGTTTGCTACTTTGCGTGAAGGATTGTAGCATTTGTTTGAGCTCTTTTTTGAGGAACGAAAAAAAAGCGAGTGCGAAAAGCCTGACGATTTTTAAAATAATTTTGTGACGTTTTTACGGAACCTAATTTTTTGAAAATGGACACGCCCAAAAAATAAAAATTATAAGTATCTTTGTATTCTATAAAATTAGAAATTATGTATCCAGAAGAATTAGTAAAACCAATGCGCGATGAGTTAATTAACGCTGGTTTTGAAGCATTATATACAGGTGAAGATGTAACGA
>CAYWOM010000517.1:0-1644 GCA_964459905.1 uncultured Polaribacter sp.
ATCTGGAAAAACAACCCAGAAAAAGTATTTGTAATGACAGAAAAATTTATTGAAGACAATCCAAACACAGCAATTGCAGTGACCAAAGCCTTAATTAGAGCAGGAAAATGGTTAGACGAACCAACAAATAGAAAAGAAGCTGTAAAAATCTTATCGATGTCTCAATATGTTGGAGCACCAGAAGCGGTTTTAGCAAATTCTATGACAGGTACTTTTGAGTTTGAAAAAGGAGATAAAAGAGATATGCCAGACTTCAATGTGTTTTATAAATACAACGCAACTTATCCTTTTTATTCTGATGGAATCTGGTTTTTAACTCAAATGAGAAGATGGGGACAAATTCCTGATGCAAAACCAGTTGAATGGTATGCAAACACTATTAAAGATATTTACAGACCAGATATCTGGAAAAAAGCCGCGGCTCTTTTAGTAGCGGAAGGTAATATTCCTGCAGCAGATATTCCTACAACAGATGGCTTCAAACCAGCAACTGCAGACTTTATTGATGGCACAAAATACGACGCAAAAGATCCTTTAGGATATATCAATAGTTTCAAAATAGGAAACAAGGATAAGAAATAATAATACTTTAAGATAAATTATGAAAGCAAGCATAACACTGGGGAAAATCTCTAATTTTATAGGATTTGGATTTTTATCAACTTTAAAAGACCATTTTACTGGAAAATTAGGAAAAGAAGAATTAAAGACTTTATTACGTAAAACAATTGTTCCGCTTGCTTCCATTTTATTATTTATTGGTTTTTGGCATTTAGGTTCAAAATCATTGTTCAATATTGAAGCAAATTTTAAGATAGAGAAAGCACTAAAAGATCAAGGACAGTTTGCAGCAGATGCTTTAACAGCTTGTATTGCCTCAGGTGAATCTAGTTGCCAACCCAATACATTGCCTTCTCCTGCACAAGTTTGGGAATCTTTTGAGTCTTTACTGCGAGACCATAAAATCATTAATGCAGATAAAGCTGCTTTTATAGAAAAAACAGCAGCTTTAAACGAAAAAAGAGTTGCAGCTGATAAAGACGCGATTGTGTATACAGGAAGACCTTCTTTTGTAGATCAAATATTTAGAAGTTTACAAACCGTTTTTGCAGGATTTTTATTAGCATTATTTATTGCAGTTCCATTGGGAGTTTTTATAGGATTAAGTCCGACTTTAAAAAGTGCTTTTAATTGGTTTATTCAAATTTTTAAACCAGTATCTCCAGTAGTTTGGTATTTGTTGGTTTTTATGATTGTAAAAACATTGTTAATAGATTCTAACGAAGATAGTTCGTTTACCATTTCATTTATAAGTGTTGGTTTTTGTTCTATGTGGGCAACATTAGTAAATACAGCCATGGGAGTTTCATCTGTAGATAAAGACTTTATAAATGTTGCTAAAGTATTAAAATTGGGTACGTTTCAGAAGATATTTAAAGTAGTGTTACCTTCTTCTTTACCATTAATTTTTACTGGATTAAAGATAACATTATCAGTTGCTTGGATGGTTTTAATTGCAATAGAACTTTTAGCCCAAAGCCCAGGTTTAGGATTATTTGTTTGGGAGGAATTTCAAAATGGTGCCAACGATTCTAATGCAAAAATTATTGTAGCAATGTTTGTAATTGGTATCATCGGTTTTTT
>CAYWOM010000518.1:0-1634 GCA_964459905.1 uncultured Polaribacter sp.
CTAATAAAACAATAACAAATATTGTACAACGTTATTATCTGGTGAAATCATTGGTAAAAAAATACCACAAAGAGATGACTTTACCAATTTAAATGAATTTGAAAAAACATTTATTTATATAGATATTTTAGAAGGTAGTGTTACCAATGGTGGTTTTATTCAGTTCTTTTTTAATTCTTCTGCCCAATTTACACATGAAATTTTTCAAGCATATATTGCTATAAATGCAGAAAAAACTATTAATATTCTTACAAAAGCTATTTTCTTGTTTCCAGAAATTCCGGTTCCTAAAAACTTAAGAGTGCGTCAAGGAATTTTAATGGAAAAGGAACATAATATTGATTTATGGGATGATTTAGATCTTCAGTTTGAAAAATATGAAGACAATATTACACAGTTAACTTTAGATTTTGTTAAAAAAAACATAGATCATTTCGATTGATATTTTTTTTCTTTTTTTAGAACTCGCAATAAAAAAAACAGAATAATAACACCTAGCAAAGCTAAAACTGTTACAATACTCCAAGTAAATTTAAAACCATATTTGGCTATCATTTGCATGCCAGAATTGTGACTAAAAATGTGCGCTAAAGAAAACGAAATACTATATAAAGCCATATATTCTCCCTGATTTCCTTTTCTAGCTCTTTCTACAGCAAAAGAATTAGAAAACGGAAAAGCAATCATTTCTCCAACAGTCATTAACAACATACCTACCAAAAGAATACCTACCCAAGTAGTTAAATTTAGAATTATAAAACTTATTGCTACCAAAAAAAGACCCGTGGCAATTAGTTTAATTTTTGAATTTTTAGGTACATCTAGCCACTTTATAAGCGGCATTTCAAAAATAAAAATGAAAAGCCCACTTGAACCCATTAACAACCCTATTTCTAATTCAGATAAAAGACGAACATCTTTATAATACAATGGTATGGTAGAAAAATATTGTAAAAATACAAACCCAAAAATAAACATGGCAACAAAGAAAATCCAAAATGCTTTGTCTTTATAAACAGAAATCGGGTTTTCTACTTTAACTTCGTCTAAAACTTTTGCTTTTTTAGGGTGCAAAACATTCAGTAATAAAATTGCGGCTAAAATACAAGTAATACCGTCTATCCAAAACAACCCTTGGTAACCAAAACTTACAATTATAAGACCGCCAACTGCCGGGCCAACAGAAAAACCAAGATTAATTGCCAATCGAATTAAGGTTACAGAACGGGTTCTGTTTTCGGGTTTACTATAGGCATTTAAAGCCACAAACATGGCGGGTCTAAAAGCGTCTGCAACCAACATTACAGTAAAAATTCCGATACAAAACTGGTTAAATGTTACTGCAAATTGTAAGGCTACAAAAAGAATACCTGTTAGTATTAAACTAACTAACATTACCTTATAATAACCAATTTTATCTGTTAATTTACCACCTAACCAAGTCCCTATTACAGAACCTAATCCATAGAAAGACATAATCCAACCAACATCTGGCAACGATAAATTTAAATTTTTTGTTAAATATAAAGACAAAAACGGAATTACCATTGTACCGGCTCTATTAATTAGTGTAATTAAAGACAACCACCAAACTTCTTTAGAGAGGCCTTTAAATGTATTAAAGTAGTTAGTAA
>CAYWOM010000519.1:0-1632 GCA_964459905.1 uncultured Polaribacter sp.
AAAACAATAATGTTTTATTTTTTACTGAAGAAATAATTGTTGATGCAACTTCAGGTAATTTATCAAAAGAATAGTTTTTATTCACAAAAATTTATTAAAAATGTAAAAGTAATAAACCTCATAGGTTTTAAAAACCTGTGAGGATAAAAAATTTAGTTTAATTATTTTTAACGTTTTATTTCCTTCCCTTAGGGAAGGCTAGGATGGGCTTTTTACTTCGGACTATAAACCGCACACGGAATAATTATTTCTTCTAAAGATATACCACCATGCTGATAGGTGTTTTTAAAGTATTTTACAAAATGATTAAAGTTGTTTGGATATGCAAAAAACAAATCTTCTTTTGCAAAAATAAACGGACTATTCATAGCAATTGTTGGTAAGAAAATATCTTTTGGGTTTCTAACTGCATACACATCTTTTTCTTCATAAGACAAACTTCTACCTGTTTTGTAACGTAGGTTAGAGCTAATGTTTTTATCGCCAATTACTTTTGTTGGATTTTTACAGTTAATGGTTCCATGATCTGTGGTAATTATTAATTTTTGCCCTAACTGTTGTGCTTTTTGTATAATTTCAAACAAAGGTGAATTCTTAAACCAACTTAAAGTTAAGCTTCTATACGCCTTGTCATCACCTGCCAATTCTTTAATTACTTCCATTTCTGTTTTTGCATGTGAAAGCATATCAACAAAATTATACACCACCGCAGTTAAATCGTTTTGTTTGGTTCCGTTGTAATTGTCTGCTAACTCTTTTCCGTTTTTTAAATTGGTAATTTTATAATATTCATGCTTTATATTTAAACCTAAACGTTTTATTTGTGCCGTTAAAAATTCATTTTCAAATAAATTCATTCCACCTTCATCGCTATCATTTTTCCATAAACTTGGGTGTCTTTTTTCCATTTCTGAAGGCATTAAGCCTGAAAAAATTGCATTTCTAGCGTATTGCGTTGCCGTTGGTAAAATAGAAAAATAGGCGTATTCTTCTTCTTTTTTGTAGTAATTGTTAATTAAGGGTTCTAAAATTCTGTATTGATCAAAACGTAAATTATCAATAATAACCCATAAAATACTTTGATTTTTTTTTAATTCTGGAACTACATAGTCTTTAAATAGCGTATGAGAAAATGTTGGTTTGTCATGCGCAGTTAGGTAGTCTTCGTAATTTTTTTTGATAAATTTAAAGAATTGATTATTAGCTTCTTGTTTCTGACTTTCTAAGATACCCAACATTCCAGGATCGCTAATGTTTTCTAGTTCTAATTCCCAATGAACTAGTTTTTTATAAAGCTCTATCCAATCGTCATATGAATTTACCATGGCCATATCCATAGAAATTTTTCTAAATTCTTGCTGATAATTAGAGGTGGTTTTTTCTGAAACCAAACGAGAATGGTCTAAGTTTTTCTTTAAACTTAGTAAAATTTGATTCGGATTTACAGGTTTTATTAAATAATCGGCAATTTTAGAGCCAATTGCTTCTTCCATAATATATTCTTCTTCACTTTTTGTAATCATAACTACAGGCAAATTTGCTTGCTTTTGTTTAATTTCAGAAAGTGTTTCTAAACCCGATAAACCTGGCATGTTTTCATCTAAAAAAACAATATCAAAATTTTCTTCATCA
>CAYWOM010000520.1:0-1627 GCA_964459905.1 uncultured Polaribacter sp.
TTTGTCTAGAAACACCTATATTTTTAGCCAACTCATCTTGGGTAATATCTAATATTGCTCGTTGTACTTTAAGGGTGTTTTTCATCTTATTTATTGGTTCTTTTTAGCTTCCAAAAAAATAGCAACTGCACAATTAACATAAAAAATAATACTTGAAAATAACTAAAACCTTCTAATGCATCATCTTGCTTTAGCAAAGTAGCTACACCAAAATTAACAAGCGGCTGCACCAAAGAATATACAATTGCCAATATAAAAGCCAATCGATAAGATTGTGAGCGTAAACTTTCTAAAAACTCGTCTTCTAATTTCTCTTTAGAAACAGATATTAATAACAAACCAATTAATAACACTCCATGTAAAAGAGGTCTTACCCAAGTTGGTTCATCAATATATTTCATAGAAATCATTACAATAAAGGTTACAATAGCAACTATTAAACCTACTTTTTTATACTGATACCCCAACTGAAATTTCTTTAATTTTTCTAATTGACTTCTTTCTCTTTCACAAATAGACTGTTTTCTCATATTTTTTGCTTTACAATTAGTAAATTAAACTTTACATAATAACAAATATACTTTACATATGTAATTTACACAACTTTTTTTAGTATATTTAAAAATCAATTAACTAAAACTATTTTTATAACAACAAATTCAAACAAACCAAGTATTGCTTTTTGGGTTATTGGTAGTATTGGATTAATATGGAATACTATGCGTGTAGATGGTTATCTAAATCAAACTTATAAAACAAACCGTTTTAAAACATGTACTCAAAAGAAAAATTAAAAATTATAATTTAAAACACCTTTTTGGGTTACTTCAGCTTTTGCAATTGCCATTTTCTCTTCGGTTGTAGCTTGTATATTATTCTTGTTTAGAAAAAATTAGCAAAAACCTTCTTTTTAATAGGTGTATTTGCGGTAATAGTACAAAAATCTTATAACGTATTTCTAAATCCTGGAATCGCTTTATATAGAGTCATGGAATATACTATGTTACTTCTAATTCCTTTATTTTAAATATTTTTATATTAGTATGCTAAAAATGTGTGTATGATCGAATTTTAAAATAAACTTTTTTTTGGGCGCAACCTTTCAGGTCAGGCTTTCGCACTCGCTTTTTTTCGTTCCTCAAAAAGAGCTCAAACAAATGCTTCAATCCTTTGCGCGGGATTACTTGCCAACTTTTAGAATACTTTTAAGACTTACAAATTATCAACCCTAAAAAATAAAACAAGTAATTTTATTCAAACAAAGCAGCAATAAATTCTGCTACACAAGCCGGTTTTTCTTGTCCTTTAATTTCTATACTACAAGAAAACGTAACTTTAATTCCGTTGTTTGCTATATCTTCAATTTCTTTTATTGAGCTTATCATTCTTAGCGAGCTATTAACCGGAACAGCATTTGGAAAACGGACTTTATTCAATCCGTAATTCAAACCCATTTTTACACTTTTAATAGTAAAAGCTTCTTCTAATAATCTAGAAATCATGGCAACAGACATAAACCCGTGGGCAACAGTAGTTTTAAAAGGACTTTCTTTCACAGCTCTTTCTTCATCAACATGAATCCATTGTTTGTCTAAAGTTGCATTGGCAAAATCGGTAATCATTTCTT
>CAYWOM010000521.1:0-1620 GCA_964459905.1 uncultured Polaribacter sp.
CCTGGCAAAATTTCTCAAATGAAATAAAAAACAAAATTACAAATTTCTGATTTATTATTTTTTTTCGAACTGCATATTCCTATTAAAGAAAAGAAAAAAATATTACTTTTTTTATGTCATCACGAATAATCATAAATAAAGTACTCTTCTTTATCTATGCGGACAATTGATGATTTTTTTAATACTGTCACCTCCAAAAAATGTTGATACAGGTTAAAATAGTTAATAGGAAAGAAAGGTTTTTTTCTCCACTCACCCTGTAGATTCTCTGCTTTCTGTTTAAAACTGCACTATAGGTTTGTGTCTGCAATAATGAAATTTGCAAACATCTTTCTCAAACATTTCACTGCGGAAATTCGGCAAATGTCTAAATTCAGTGTCTATCCCTGTTAGTTCAAAAGATACTGATATAAAAGAATATAAAAAATTGCACCTAAAAACATTATTACTGATAGTCGGTGACAAACAAAAATACAAAAAAAAGGCTTTAAAGATTTTTTTTAAATATGGGGGGGGGCATTTCAATGCGCAGTACAATATGTTCGTCAATTAACTAGACGGACATTCCTCATGATAACATCTAATTAAATATATTTGTTTTACTATAACAGCTCTATTCATACAGGGGGGAGGACGAAGGAGATGAATTATAAAAAAAATGAACGAGGTTCGGGTCTGACGCCCCCAGGGCCCCCCTTTTTTGCGCGCCTGCCTGAGATGTATAGGTGAAATTAAGTCAGTGTCTTCCGCACCTCTGCTGCAACATTAACCCATCAAAGCACACCTCGACATTTATGTCCGCATAGAAGTAGTATTAATTCAAGTGAAAAAAAAATTTGTGATACAGGTAAAGAAACCTATATTCAAAATAATACAGAACAAATAATAGAAGTTACTTTTAATGTTGAAATTGACGAACTTAAAATACAGCAATTAAAAAATATTTTTTTATTAAAAAAAATTAATAAAACTACTTGGCTACTTACTTTTAATTCAGCCGAAGACATGCGTTCTAAAATTTTTGATTTTGCACAAGAAAATAAACTAAAAATCCTTGGTTTAAATACCCAAAATAAAAATTTAGAAACGCTATTTAGAGAGGTTACCAATACATAATTTTTATAAACTTTTTAATGTAATAGCAGGAAACTGACTCCAAGTTATTCCAATAGAAACTTGTTGCCCCGAGTCTACAAATCTATAATTGTAATTGTCATGACCGTAAATATAGGAGAAGGTAAAGCCTAATGATTTCGATTTTGAAAAAGGATACATAGAAAAAATAGATTCTAATCTAAAAGGTTCTACAGAACTATGTGCATTGTTTATGTATGTTATTTTTTGTTTTAAAGTATATCTTTTTTTAATGTTTTTCTTAAAAACACGCATAAATTCATATGCAACCATAAATCTACTGCTACCATAAATAGCAATATCATCATTTGTAAATCCGCCAAAATCTCCTATTCCTAAAAATTTATTGTGGTAAAGTGTATAGCCAAGGTTTACTGAATGAGATTGTTTTGGAAAATAATCTTCATCTAAAAGATACGTTCTGTAGTTGAGTATTAATTTGGTAAGATTTGTAGAGAAATTACCACTTCTTCTATTTAAAATTTC
>CAYWOM010000522.1:0-1616 GCA_964459905.1 uncultured Polaribacter sp.
ATTTTAGAAAATTATACCAAAGCTCTAAGACCAGTATTAACTGGAGAATTAAAGCCAGAGGCTGTAGACTCTTTATTACTTCAACAAGAAAAAAGAGTTATAGATGAAAGCGAATTAAATGCTACAAAAGCAGATTCTTTATTTAGAGAAGAAGTAGATAGTAGAGATCGTTTTCCAATTATAAACAATATACAATCAAATGTAAAAGTGGTGTTTTTTGCTCCATTAAACGGGCAGGTTTCCCAAAGTTTTGACCCAGTTTCTAAACATTATGCAGTAGATATTATTGCAGATGCAGGTTCGCCAGTAAAAGCAATTGCAGATGGTACTGTAATTTTTTCTGGATGGACAACAGATACAGGCTATGTTATTATTTTAAAACATAGTAACAATTATATATCTGTTTATAAGCACAATGGAAACTTGCTAAAAGAACAGTCAGATTTTGTTCAGTCTGGCGAGGCAATTGCAAGTGTTGGTTCTACAGGAGAATTAACCACTGGCCCGCACTTACATTTCGAGCTTTGGAGCGGCGGTTACGCTGTTAATCCTACAAATTTTATTGATTTTAAATAATGAGTATTAAATCTATTTTTGCAATTCCGTTTGCTAAAATTGCGACTAAAAAAGTCTATAAATGGGCAAACAAACCTCATAAAACTCAAGAAAAAGTTTTTAAAAATTTAATTTCTAAAGGAAGTAAAACTGCTTTTGGGAAAGATCATAATTTTAAAAACATTGCTTCTTATAACGATTTTAAAAAACACGTAAAAGTTACAGATTACGAAGGTTTAAGACCTTATGTAGATAGAATTGTAGCTGGCGAGGCTGATGTTCTTTGGACAGGAAAACCTCTTTATTTTGCAAAAACCTCGGGCACAACATCTGGCGCAAAATACATACCAATTACCAAAGAATCGATGCCAACACATATTAAGGCTGCTAGAAATGCGTTATTATTTTACATCGCAGAAAAAAAGGATGCTAGTTTTGTTAATGGAAAAATGATTTTTTTACAAGGAAGCCCGGTTTTAGAAAATAAAAACGGCGTAAACTTGGGTAGATTAAGTGGTATTGTAGCCCATTATATACCTCAATATTTATTAAAAAACAGATTGCCGAGCTGGGAAACCAACTGCATAGAAGATTGGGATACCAAAGTAAATGCAATTGTAAACGAAACCATAAACCAAGACATGTCTGTTATTAGCGGAATACCGTCTTGGGTGCAAATGTATTTCGAAAAACTAATTGAAAAAACAGGAAAATCGATTTCAGAATTATTTCCAAATTTTAACTTCTTTATTTACGGTGGCGTAAACTTTGAACCTTATAAAAACAAGTTTGAAGCCTTAATTGGTAAAAAGATAGATTATATAGAACTGTATCCTGCATCCGAAGGATTTATAGCTTACCAAGATTCGCAAACAGCAAAAGGAATGTTGTTACAATTAGATTCTGGTATTTTTTATGAATTTATTCCTTCTCTAGAATTTTTTAATAAAAACCCAACAAGAATTTCTTTAAAAGATGTAAAAATGGGTATAAATTATGTTATTATTTTAAATACAACTGCAGGTTTGTGGGGTTATAATATTGGCGACACCGTTGAATTT
>CAYWOM010000523.1:0-1615 GCA_964459905.1 uncultured Polaribacter sp.
AAATTATTTATACAACACTACCTATTCTTTGGGTTACAAACCCATGACAAATACATATTCTTCTAATTTCACCGAAGATTTATTAACTACAATTAACACTAAAATAAATGCACGCGCATCTAAAAATGCATTCTTAAAACAAACTGTAATTGGTCATTTTTATAAAAAATCTAGCTGCAATGTAGATGAGATTGCTTTTAAAAAATTCTTTGAATTAAGTACAGATAAAGAAGACATTAAACAAATAAAATTATTACTAAACGATAGCAAGTACTTAAAATTAGGTGAAAAAATTGAAGATTTTACAATTATAGATCTAACAAAGGGTAAACATGCAATTAAAAATATTATAAAAAACAAAAACAGCTTTTTATTTTTTTGGAGTACAGAGTATTTTTCTAAAAACTACATCTCTTCAAGAATTAATTTGTTATCAGAAAAATACCCAGAAGTTCAATTTTTAATTATAGAATTTAATTGCACTACTTCCAATAGAATTCATAATTTAGATATTAAAAATCAATTTTTTGTAGATAAGAAAAGTAAGGCCAACAAAATGTTAACAAGTAAAATGCCTAGAGCACTTCTAATAAATGAAGAAGGAAAAATTTTAAACGGCTTTGCTTCTATCTCATCAAATAACATCTTTTATCAGCTTAAAGAATTAATTAAAAACTAAAATCTTTTTTAGCCAGCTATCTATTTAATTTAGTATACCTTTGCACGATTTTAATTTTGAGTATAACTCATTAAAAATCAAGTCCAATTTATAATCGGATTTGCAGATAGGCGTTCTGTGAATCTACAAAAAACACAGTAATGTCTACATTTTTAGAATTAGGTTTAAAAGAACCAATTAACAGAGCATTAACGGATTTAGGATATGAAAAACCTACCGTAATTCAAGAAAAAGCAATTCCGCAAATTATTTCATCTACAGACGATTTAAAAGCATTTGCACAAACAGGTACAGGTAAAACTGCTGCTTTTAGTTTACCAATACTAGAACTTTTAGACGAAAGTAATGGTAATGTACAGGCAATTATATTATCTCCTACAAGAGAATTAGCCGTACAAATTGGTAATAATATTAAAGATTTTTGTAAGTATTTAAAAGACGTAAAAGTAACTACTGTCTATGGTGGTTCTAGTATGGAAGATCAAATTAGGTCTTTAAAAAGAGGTTCTCAAATTGTTGTTGGAACTCCAGGTAGAACTGTAGATTTAATTAAAAGAAGAGCTTTAAAATTAGGAAACGTTCAATGGCTTGTTTTAGATGAAGCTGATGAAATGTTAAACATGGGGTTTAAAGATGAACTAGATAAAGTGTTAGAGGCAACTCCAGAGACTACACAAACCTTATTATTTTCGGCAACTTTTCCAAGAGAAGTAGAAGCTCTTGCTAGAAACTATATGACCAAACCAGTAGAAATTACTTCTGGTCAAAAGAACCAAGGTGCAGATAGCGTAAGTCATGAGTATTATTCGGTTACAGAAAGAACACGTTACCCTGCCTTAAAGAGAATTGCAGATTTAAATCCTAATATCTATGCAATCATATTTTGTAGAACTCGTAGAGAAACACAAGAAGTTGCAGACAATTTAATTAAAGACG
>CAYWOM010000524.1:0-1610 GCA_964459905.1 uncultured Polaribacter sp.
TATAGGTTGACCTTTTTTTAGGTTAATTTTTTCTAATTTATCTCGAAAGTTATTTCCGATTTTTTTTTGAGGGCCGTTTTAAGAGGCCCAAAAAAATCAGAATAACTTTCTGGTTATTGCTAACTTTTAAGTTCAGTCAAATTTACACAATTTCTGCGATATGATTTGTATTTAATATTTGGATTTAGATGCACTTCGGCAGGTTTTCTTAAATCAAGGCTAAAGTGCGTTCTTAAATTATTGTAAATATAGACACCTTGTTTTGCTACTTCTTGAGCAATGGCTGTGTTTTTTAGTATTTTTTTCAAACCATATTCATACTTTAAAGTTCTATTAATACGTTCTGCGATTGCGTTTTCATAAGGGTCATATTGTTCCGTCATACTCATACTGATGCCGTTGTCTTCAGCAAATTTGGTGTATTTAGGATTGCAATATTGAAAACCTCTATCGGAATGATGTATCAGCTTTCTATTAGGATATTTTCTATTTTTAATAGCCATAGCGAGCGCAGCAGTACAAAGTGATGTCTTCATATTATTATCTAATTTATAGCCCATAATTTGCTTAGAATAGGCATCTGTAACAATTGCTAAATAGTTGTGACCGTATTGTGTTTTAATATAGGTGATATCGCATACCCAAAGCTGCTCTGGTTTGCTCGGGACTTTGTCTTTAATTAGGTTCTTATATTTTCTAAATTGATGCTTAGAATTTGTAGTTGTGACATAGTTTTTAAGCTTTGGAACCAATAAATTATGAAGCCTTAAAAAGCGATAAAATTTATCTCTGCCTATTTTAATGCCTTGTTCTATAAAGCCTTGTTTGAGTTCGGAGTAGCGTTTTATTCCGCCAGTTCTTATGCCTACTTTCTTTCGGTATTCTTGCACCATTGTTATTATTTTTTGATGATCTATCTGTTGTTTTTCTCTGACTTTTAGTCTTTTATAGAATGCTTGTTTACTAATCCCAAAACACCCGTAAAACCATTTTCTTTTAAACGATTTTTCTTTTTTAGTGCGATCTCTTTTGCTAATGTTTTGGGCAATGACTTTTTTGACATATCGACTCCAGTAATAATTTCCATATCCGCAATAATATCTTGCTGAAAGTCTTTTACAAACTCTAATTCTTCAATACGTTCTCGTAGTTTTTTGTTTTCATCTTGCATACTTATTCCTGTATTTTGTTGGACTAAAGTACTATATTTTTTGATCCAATAGGCAATCGTAGTTCTTGGAACATCGTGTTTTTTAGAAGCGAAGTTGGTAGATATTTGACCATTTAGAATTTGGTCAACGACGAATAATTTGAGTTCTAAAGTTACTTTTTCGTAGCTTTTTTTTCGCCAGGGTTGTTTTTGTGTTTTCATAAGTGACTATCATTAAGTGTTTAATTTTTAGTCAACCTATTTCAGGAACGTACAATTTTCTAATTACTGGCAACGTTGTTGTATATGGTTTGTTGCGGTTATTTAGCAGTAAATTTAATAAATAAAAAACAAACTTTTGTGTTAGCGAGTATTTTCGTAAATTAGCTAGCAATAGCAATAAATTTTATACGGCTTAAGTTTGTTTTTTATTAAATTAGATAACTAATCAGAAAGAATA
>CAYWOM010000525.1:0-1604 GCA_964459905.1 uncultured Polaribacter sp.
AGCAAAAAAGAGAGTAGAAACAGAAAAAGTACGTTTAGATAAAACCATTTCTAAACTTCAAAAGGAACGAAGCAGACTTCAAAAAAATTCTGATAATTTAGAAGCACAGAAAAATAAAGGAAAAGAACATTTAGAAAGTTTGCAAGAAAAAGAAGCTAAAATTCAGTCTAAATTAGCAGGTTTTCAAGAGTTATATGATCAGAATCAGAAAATGCTATCTTTAGGAAGAAAGACCAATGATTTGCTAAATAAATATTTTCAGACCAATAATAAAAAAGAATTAACCGCTAATTTTAACAAATGGGTTGCAGACGAAAAAGTAAAACGCGCTAAAAAAAATCCATTAAAATCTGAAACAAAATCACAAAAAAAACAGGCAAAAGAGGTTGAAAAACAACTGCAAGAAGTAATTAAAAAAGTAGAAAAAGAAGTTTTAGAAAAAGTTGTAGAAGTTAGAAAAGACAAAAAAATTGAAGCTGCAAAAGTTGCCAAACAAAAAGCAGCATATATTTATAAAATAAATGATAAAGTGCGTATTATAGACTCTAATTCTGTGGGTACTATTGATAAAATAGAAAAAAAGAGTGTAACAATTAATTACGGAATTTTTACTACAAAAACTTCTGCTGAAAAATTAGAGTTGGTAGAAAAAGCAAAAAAGTAAGTAGTCTGTAAATTTTTATACCATAATAACTGTTGTGTTTTATGATGAAATTCTGTCAATTCGAGTGAATTTTTTCTATTTAAATGAGAAAAAATTGTAAGGAGAATAAGCGTTTTTGTCACTCAACTAGTACTCTGTAAAATTATTTTTATCAAAAAATTACTCGAACTAACATTTCGATTCGTTTTTAAACCATAATGCACCACGGATATTTTTAAATATTCATAAAGGTGTTAGTCTGTTTTATGTAAACAGCTAAAATAATTATTTGTTTTAAATATAATTACTTAAATTGCATGCTATTAGCTATGAAATCAATTACTCTACTGCCAAATAATCATCGAGGTTACAACATTATAATGGTTCGTTTTACGTTTGATTATGAAATAAAAAAACATTTACAATTATTATCAGAAATAACCTGGAGCCAAACATTAAGAACTTATTATGTTAAAGATATTGGTACAAACAGAAGCCTTTTATACAATCATTTAAAAATTAAAAATTGGGATATAAATTATATTAAATTTAAAAAGCCCATTAAAATTGCATCTAAAGTTGCAGATTATAAGTTAGAATTACCTGTAATAACAGATGGCTTACATGCAGAATTGTCTAAATACAGACGTTGGCTTCAGCAAAAAAGATTTAGCGAAAATACGGTAAATACGTATGTAGAAGTAACTGCTTTTTTTTTACGGTATGCGGCATTGAAAAATACAGAAAATTATTCGGCAAGGTTAATTGAGCAATTTAATTATGATTTTATTGTACGGCAAAAAAGATCTATTTCTTATCAAAACCAATGTACAAGTGGTATAAAGAAATTTTTGCAATTTAAAGGAATTGAACTAACCGAACTAAATATTGAGCGTCCAAGAAAAGAAAAGCAACTACCTGCTGTTTTAAGTGTAGAAGAGATTAAAAGTATTTTTAATAA
>CAYWOM010000526.1:0-1603 GCA_964459905.1 uncultured Polaribacter sp.
TTCATAAAAAGCAAAATGAATTGGGCGTTCCCAATCTTCATTGTAATTTACTTCGCCTTCATAAAAAACATGTGCCGTTTTTAAAGGTTGGGTTTTGTCTTCTATTGTAAAAGGAGTTCTTCCGTCTGTTATAGAAAACTCGTTTTTATCTTTTCCCGTGTAATTAGGGTTGACATCTTTTTTTGTTAGTAATTGGTATCTTAAATTCTCTTGTAAATTGTCTCTATCTTTCATTTATTGGGGTTGTTTTTTTTAATTTACATCTAACATTATCTCTGCCTGACCGCTAATTTCAACATCATTATCAAATAAAACTGAACCATCAAATTGTGCATCTTCAAAAATTGAACTGCCTGTAAAACTTTTATTTCCTCCAACAACTTGGTTAGACGTTTTATCTACATAATTACTTAAATCTTCGCTTTGCTCTACATAAGCAACACCGTTCTTATTTACTTTGTAAACTGTAAAAGGTGTGTCTGTAGAAAGGTATGTATCTCCTAAAAATAAACCTGTTAAAGTTGTAATTTCTGCATTTGTTTTATTAAAATGCACAACATTATTAACAATACCTAAACCTTGAGCTTTTATTGTAAATGCTGTTAAAAATAAAAATATTGTTAGTAATTTTTTCATTTTAATTAATATGTTAAGTTAATTATATTTTGTGTTTGTTGTCCTGTAAATGTGTGTAGAACTTCAATTGGAAAAGGTGTAGTTCCGTCAGTAAACCTTACAGTATTATTTCGGGTGTATTTTATATCTGAATACTTAGAACTTACTTGACTATCTACTCCAATATCTTCTAACTTTTCTATATCTTCAATAGATAAATCATCAGAAGAATTACCTCTAATTGTTACAGAATAGGATAACTCTTTTAGTCCTGTTGCAAATTTCACATTTCCTAAAACAGAAGGACCACTTGAAGCATTACCTCTATTAAAAGCTGCTTTAAAATATAATGGTACAGTTGCTATTTTTGTGCTTGTATAAATATCTGTAATAACACCACCTCTATCTACAAAATAAGTTACATACCCATTTTCACATCTAACACCTGCTCTATCTCCTACACTAAAGTAAAAAGTTGTATAATTTGGTATAACAATAGCACTTCCTTTTTCATAAACTCGACTATAAAAATAATTGTTTACTTGATAAATTGCATAGTCTATTGAACTATAAGATTGATTAGCTGTTGGGTTATCATCTAAACCACCCATTTCTCTAATAGTGCCATCTACACTTTCAATTTCCCAACTAACTGCAAAATCTTCTGTTAATGGATTAAAACTTTCTGTAGAATAAATATAACTATTCCATGTATTGCCTGTTATATTTTTAGAACCAACGCCACTAACTAAATCTACATTAGTTCCTGCAATTAAAGTTGAAGTTATATTATAGGTATCTAAATCAACTGCATTTTTATTTCCAGTAAATGTATAAGAATGTTTACCTGTTGTACCACCTACTTCTACACCGTTTTCTTTAGAAGTTCTGGCATCTAATCTATAAATACCACCAGTTAAAGAGTTTGTTAAAATTGGTTCACTAGAGTTGTTAGCACTAGTACTATTTACATAAATTACTTCTTTAT
>CAYWOM010000527.1:0-1596 GCA_964459905.1 uncultured Polaribacter sp.
ATGAATACAATTAAATCTTATATACAAGAAAACAAACAACGTTTTTTAGACGAATTAATAGAACTACTTAAAATACCGTCAGTTAGTGCAGATAAAGCCTATAAAAAAGCTGTTTTATTAACCGCAGATTATGTGTTAGAAAGTCTTAAAAAAGCAGGTTGCGACAATGTAGAAATTTGCGAAACCCCAGGATACCCAATTATTTTTGGCGAAAAAATTATAGATAAGAACTTACCAACCATTTTAGTATATGGGCATTATGATGTGCAACCAGCAGATCCTATAGAATTATGGACTTCCCCACCCTTCGAACCCGTAATTAAAAAAACAGCCATTCACCCAGAAGGCGCTATATTTGCACGTGGCGCTTGTGATGATAAAGGACAAATGTACATGCACGTAAAAGCGCTAGAATACATGACTTCCACCGGTAAATTGCCTTGTAATGTTAAATTTATGATTGAAGGCGAAGAAGAAGTAGGTTCAGAAAGTTTGGCGTGGTTTGTACCCAGAAACAAAGAAAAATTAGCCAACGATGTAATTCTAATTTCTGATACCGGAATGATAGCCAACAATATTCCTTCAATAACAACAGGCTTGCGTGGTTTAAGTTACGTAGAAGTAGAAATTACAGGGCCAAACAGAGATTTACATTCTGGCTTATATGGCGGTGCAGTGGCAAACCCTATTAATATTTTAACCAAAATGATTGCCTCTTTACACGATGAAAATAATCATATAACCATTCCTGGTTTTTATAAAAATGTAGCAGAATTATCTACAGAAGAAAGAGCCGAAATGGCAAAAGCACCCTTTTCTTTAGACCACTATAAAGACGCGCTAAAAATTAAAGCTGTTTACGGAGAAGAAGGATATTCTACCAACGAAAGAAACGCAATTAGACCAACTTTAGACGTTAACGGCATCTGGGGAGGCTATACAGGCGAAGGCGCAAAAACTGTTATTGCAAGCAAAGCCTATGCAAAAATATCTATGCGTTTGGTACCAAATCAAGATTGGAAAGAAATTACCCAACTATTTAAAAAGCATTTCGAAAGCATTGCACCAAAAGCTGTAAAAGTTAAGGTAACACCACATCATGGTGGGCAAGGTTATGTTACGCCAACAAATACAATAGCCTATAAAGCCGCAAGTAACGCCTATAAAACTACCTTCGACAAAACGCCAATTCCGCAAAGAAGCGGCGGTAGTATTCCTATAGTTGCCCTGTTCGAGCAAGAATTAAAAAGCAAAACTATTTTAATGGGTTTTGGCTTAGATTCAGATGCTATTCACTCGCCAGATGAACATTTTGGAATTTGGAATTACCTTAAAGGCATCGAAACCATTCCTTATTTTTATAAATATTTTACAGAATTATCAAAATAAAAAAACAACAATCCATTTAGTAATAAGCGGTTTTTTTTTTGGGCGTTACCCAAGGGTCGCGCTTTACGCTGCAAGTCCGCGCTCGTTCCTCTCTGTGGGCTTTTCGCTGCAATCGCTAACGCGGAGCAATTGCTTGTATACATATTTTAAGCATAAAAATAATGTGCAATATTTGTCTATTTAAATATATTTAAAATAAAAACCTTT
>CAYWOM010000528.1:0-1588 GCA_964459905.1 uncultured Polaribacter sp.
ACCAAAATCTGAATGTTGAATAAAAACTACCGCCAACACGGTATAAAAATAATAGCGGTTTAATCGCTAAAAACTAGAGCAAGTAAATATATAAAAGGTCTATGTTTAACTGAAAAGTTAGTGTGTTAAAATCTGCTACTATTCTTATACCAAACGTTATTATTATAAATATACTAGTTCTATTTTCTATTTAAACAATGTAAAAATATTATTGCTATTTGGAAAAAACTAATTTATAATAGAAGACTATCAACTAGGTATATTTATTATTAAAGAAGGCATCTACTTTTTTCATCTAGATAAGAAAAGTGTTTATCTCAAAAAAAAACAATCAATTTAATGCTTTACGTTTTTGATGGCTTACCAGGATTAATTTTGGAATTTAAAACATCAAATAGTTATAAAACTCTATTATCGATAGGTAAACCTATTACTACATTAAATTCTTATATAGGTTTTAACAGAACACCACAATGATTAAAGGTTAATCTCGCACAGTTTAATGACTTATTAAATAATAATGCTTAAAAGAAGTTATTAATATAGCATTTCTATCTGTGATTTATTTGCTAACTCTACTACTTAAAACACGCAACTTTTATTATAAAACAAGCTTAATTATTATGCAGAATTTATTAGTATAATGTAAATTATAATATACTAGGTTATTATAGCGTATATTACAAATTAATATATAAACCTATTTACAATACCTTTATAATAAGGGTTACACGTATGTAGTTAGAAATAAAAAGTATTCATTGAAAAAATTAACAAGTAATAATAAAACTTTATTTAAATTGTTTGAATACAACACTATGTTTAATAATTTTAAACAACCCAACCCCTATATATGAAAGCTTGTCCAAAGTGTAAATCTGAGTCTAGACACAGAATGAAAAGAAAAGCTCTTATAAGGTTAATGCCTGGCACTAAATCGTATGCTTGTGATAGCTGTAATATACATTATACGTGGTTTTCTTTTTTTAATTTTTCTTTTAGAATTTAAAAAAAAACACTCTTTTTAAGAGTGCTTTTTTTTTCTGAGTATTTTATTCTTTAGTTAAATAGCCTAAAAATATCATTTCCGTTTGCAAAAAGTAACAAGGCAATTAGTAAAATAAAACCAGTTACTTGTGCATATTCTAAAAATTTATCTCCTGGTTTTTTACCAGTAATCATTTCCCAAAGAGTAAACACAACGTGTCCACCATCTAAAGCAGGTATTGGTAGCAGATTCATAAAACCTAACATAATAGATAAGAATGCCGTAATGTTCCAGAATGCTTCTGCGCTCCATTCAGAAGGAAAAATACTTCCAATAGAAATAAAACCACCTAAACCTTTATAAGCTCCCGTACTTGGGTTAAATATCTTCTTTAATTGTTTTATATAATCTGTAAGTGTTTTTACAGATTTGTTCCATCCTGCAGGAATTGCTTGAGCAAAAGTATACTCGATATTTGCTAAATCATAATAACCTAATTTTTCTAGATCTGTATATTTTAATTGACCTAAACCAATGCCTAGTTTTCCTTCGCTAGAAATTTTCACAGCTACTTCTTTAGTCTCAGTACCTCTTTTAACA
>CAYWOM010000529.1:0-1586 GCA_964459905.1 uncultured Polaribacter sp.
GATTTTTTTACTACCAAAATTTCTGAACAACAAGGGGTTCCTAAAAAAGCATTTTCTTTAGATGCCATAAAATTACTACAAGAGTATGATTGGACAGGTAATATTCGTGAACTAAGAAATGTAGTAGAACGCTTAACTATTTTAGGTGAAAAAGAAGTATCTAAAAACGATGTAAAATTATTTGCTAGTAAATAATTTTTAAATAAAAAGGAGTCTATATTTTAGACTCCTTTTTTAATTTTATATAAAGTATTTATTTTAGGTCAAATCTATCTAAATTCATCACTTTAGTCCAAGCTGCAACAAAGTCAGTTACAAATTTTTCTTGCGCATCATCTGCAGCGTACACTTCTGCAGTAGCTCTTAATTCTGTGTTAGAACCAAAAATTAAGTCTGCACGTGTAGCTGAAAATTTCATTGCACCCGTTTTACGATTGCGACCTATAAATTCTTTTTCTTCAGAATTAACGGTTTTCCAAGTTAGAGAAAGATCTAAAACATTTGTTAAGAAATCGTTTGTTAAACTTTCTACATTATCGGTAAAAACACCTTTTTTTGAATTATCAAAATTAGCACCTAATACGCGCAAGCCGCCAACTAAAACAGTCATTTCTGGAATGGTAAGAGTTAGTAAGTTAGCACGATCAATTAATAAATCTTCACCTGAAACATTTAAATCTGATTTTATATAGTTTCTAAAACCATCTGCTAAAGGCTCTAAATAGCCAAAAGATTCTAAGTCTGTTTGTTCTTGAGTAGCATCTCCACGGCCTTGCATAAAAGGCACTTTAATAGAATATCCTGCATTCTTTATAGCTTCTTCTAACGCTGCTGTACCTGCTAAAACAATTAAATCTGCCATAGAAATAGTGCCATTAAATTGCGCTTTAATTAGGGCCAATTCATTTAAAATGTTATTTAATTCTAGTGGATTATTAACCTCCCAACTTCTTTGTGGCTCTAAGCATAAACGACCACCATTAGCGCCGCCACGTTTATCTGAACCTCTGAAGGTTGATGCGGAAGCCCAAGCAGTTTTAACTAATTGAGAAATTGTTAAACTTGAAGCTAAAATTATTTTCTTTAAAGAAGAAATATCAGCGTCACTTAAAGTGTAATTTACTGTTGGAATTGGGTCTTGCCAAATCAATTCTTCGGTAGGCACTTCTGGTCCTAAGTAACGAGAAGTTGGTCCCATATCTCTATGTGTTAATTTGTACCAAGCACGGGCAAAAGCATCTTCAAAAGCTTTATGATCTTTATAAAAACGTTTAGAAATTTCTAAATATGTTGGATCCATTTTTAACGCCATATCTGCAGTAGACATCATTAAATTTTGTTTACCATTTGCATTACCAGCTTTTGGTGCCATTTTAGCACTCGAAGCTGCTGTTGGTTTCCATTGATGTGCGCCAGCTGGACTCTTAGTTAATTCCCAATCGTAGGTTAATAAAACATCAAAGTATTCATCATCCCAGCGTGTAGGGTTTGGTGTCCATGCACCTTCTAGACCACTTGTAATAGTGTCATCTAAAACACCAACTTTTATGCCAGAAGATTCTAAAGCTATTACAATAACTATTATA
>CAYWOM010000530.1:0-1581 GCA_964459905.1 uncultured Polaribacter sp.
AACTTTGGGTAAATAATGATGTTGATAATACAATCTCTGTAATAGACTTAACTACAAATACTGTAGTTAAAACAATAAATGTAGGAATGAAACCTCATGATATATTTTTAACAGATGATGCCACAAAAGCATATGTTTCTGTTATTAATACAGACGTTGCCATGCCAGATAAAATATTTATGTATAGTACAAGTAACTTTACAAAAACAGCAGAAGTAAATGTAGGTAAAGACCCACATGTATTTCATTTATCAAATACAAATAAATTATTTGTACCGTGTCAATCAGGAGAAATCTATACTTTAAATGGAGATGATTTAAATGTAACTTCTAACAATCCGTTTATTGGTGCTCATGGAATTTTTTCTTCACCAGATGAAAGTACTGTTTTTGTAACAAATATTTCTGGAGCTCAATTATATTCTGTAAATGCCAGCAATAATGCTCAAAACGGAACGCCTTTAGCATCTTTAAGCGCAACACCACATAATATTACAATTAACAAAGCTGGTAACAAAATGTTTGTAACACATTCTGGTGGCACTGCAACTTCTGTTACAACTTACGTTATAAACGCTGGCTCATTAACAGCAGGAACAACAATTACTACAGGCACAAATCCTTTTGGTTTAACTTACTATAAAAGAGAGAAAAAATAATACTTGCCTTTAAAGTAGTTAGATTTTTTTTTCTATAATTATAGGAAGTAAACAAAAAAACGCCTCACAAATGTGAGGCGTTTTTTACAAAACATATTTTATAACAAATCTTTTAAAAAATTATGCATTCACAAATTAATTTTTTTTTTGTAAACTTGCAACAGGCAAATTAATAGTTTTTCAAATTCTAAAAAGCAACTCATATTCCTTTCATATAAAAATAATAATTCACCGATAAAATTAAACTATCTAAATTCATCATAAATACTAAAAAGAAAGAACCCCTAATTAATCTAAAATGAAAAATAAATTAAAATTTTTAATACTATTATGTATCACATCGCTAATTGTAAGTTGTTCAGAAGATGATAGCTCGCCAACTTTAATAAAAGAATTTACTGTTACCGATGCAGATGGTAATGTTTACAACACAATAACTATTGGAAATCAAGTTTGGATGCTAGAAAATTTAAAAACCACTAAATATAATGATGGAACAGCAATAACAGAATGGATTTTTGGTATGGATTGGGCAAGTTTAAACAACCAATTAGCACAGTACCAATGGGCAAATACAAATGATTTAAATAATGTAAATGATACTGAACTACCTTTTGATTATTATGGTGCCATGTACAATCATTTTGCCATTGAAAGCGGAAAATTAGCACCAGAAGGCTGGCGTATTCCTTCTATGCAGGATTTTATTGAATTAGAAAATTATTTAGTCGCCAATGGTTTTGAAACTAAGATAGCCTTAGCTTTAAAATCTGAATCAGGCTGGTCTGCATCTTCTGTAAATGGAACAAATACTACTAAATTTAATGGTTTACCAAATGGTTATGTTACATCTGTCGGAACTGCAACAGCATCAGAAATAATATGCTCTTGGGCAACATCTGATGTTGCAGAAGGCAACCTC
>CAYWOM010000531.1:0-1572 GCA_964459905.1 uncultured Polaribacter sp.
TACCTTCTCTAGATTCTGTAAGAATTTTAAATCCGTTTGCATTTCCTTCAAAATCTATTAAATCTTGATATTCTTTGGCTGATAAATAGTCTTTGTACTTTGCGCCGTTTCCTGACTTAAAATACTCTCCAATGGCTTTTTCTCCAGAATGCCCAAAAGGTGGATTCCCGATATCATGTGTTACCGAAGCTGCTGCTACAATGGCGCCAAAATCATTAAAAGTATAACCGAGTTCTACTAAACTAGGATGACGCTCTAACAATACTTTACCCACTCTTCTGCCCAAAGTTCTACCAACTACAGAAACTTCTAAACTGTGTGTTAAACGTGTGTGTACAAAATCTGTTTCAGATAACGGAATTACCTGTGTTTTGTCTTGTAAGCTTCTAAATGCTGATGAAAATATGATTCTATCAAAATCTACATCAAACCCTAAACGAGTTTCGTCTTGTGCTGCTCTTGGTCGTTTTTTGGTATCGCCAAAGCGTTTTAAAGAGAGGAGTTGTTCCCAGTTCATTTGTTTATTTAATTTTCTTGCGCTAATCTATATTTAGTAGTTTAGTATCTTTTTATAATCTGTTATTCTGAAACAAATTTTGAATAACAGATGGCACGAAAATACAAAAAAGAAGCTACACTTTTTCTATGGCCCTGAAAGACAAATAAAATTAGATTTACTGTATTTTGAAATAATAAAAGAACCTAGTTAAACAAGTTTAGCCCAGATTGAAACGACATCCTTTTTTTGTTTTTCTCAAAAAAAGATATAGAGAAAAGCTGGAAGTAGCTTCAAAAAAAAAAGAGACTCTTCACTTCGTTTGCTGCGCAACCTACTTTCAATCAAAATATATTTTGATTTCAGTGGCGTTCTGAATGAAAAAAAAAGAGAAACATTTCTGTTTCTCTTTTTATGAACTTTTAATTTATTAGATTCTGAAACAATTGTCAGAATGACAAAGTCATTACCCTTCACAAGAAGCACATTCTTTCTTTTGCTTAAATTTCTGTGCAGCATTCATACTGTGTTGGTAATACATAGATTTTACACCTAATTTCCAAGCATTAATATAAACTGCATTTACCTCTTTAATTGGCATATCTGGATGCACCATAATATTTATAGATTGTCCTTGATCTATATGGGTTTGTCTATTTGCCGCTTGATATACAATTACGTTTTGGTCTATTTCTGAATAGGTTTTAAACACCTCTTTTTCTGCTTCTGTTAAGCAATCTAAATGCAATACAGAACCATCATTATCTCTAATGCTTTTCCAAATATCAGATGTATTAAATCCTTTTTCTTCTAATACCTTTTCTAGAATTGGGTTTTTAATGGTTGTTTTTATCTTGGCAATATCTTTTACATAAATGTTAGACCAAATTGGCTCAATACCTTGTGATACTTGTCCTAAAATAAATGCAGATGATGTTGTTGGTGCTATTGCATTTAAGGTTGTATTACGTCTGCCATAGCCTTTTAAAACTGCTGGTTCGCCGTATATTTTAGCCATTTCTTCTGATGCTTTGTAAGATTTTTCTTTTATAACCTTAAAGATTTCAGTGTTTAAA
>CAYWOM010000532.1:0-1565 GCA_964459905.1 uncultured Polaribacter sp.
TTGTTTGGTGTTTTGCATGTACGGAAATTCCGTATTCATCATCCCAAACACTCATAACCATTGGTACTTGTAAAACTCCTGCGGCATTTATGGTTTCAAAAAATAAGCCTTCGCTAGTACTTGCATTTCCAATGGTGCCCCAAGCAACTTCATTTCCTTTTTTCGAAAAATTAGTTTTGTGCTGTACGCTTTTTTCGTTTCTGTATATTTTTGATGCTTGTGCTAAACCTAGTAAACGAGGCATTTGCCCTGCAGTTGGAGAAATATCTGCACTAGAGTTGTATTGCTCTGTTAAGTTTTTCCAGCTACCATCTTCGTTTAAACTATGAGTTGCAAAATGCCCACCCATTTGCCTGCCGGCAGACATTGGTTCTATTTCTATGTTTGTGTGTGCGTATAAACCTGCAAAAAATTGTTGGGCGGTTAGTTCTCCAATGGCCATCATAAAGGTTTGATCTCTGTAATAGCCAGATCTAAAATCGCCTTTTTTAAAGGCTTTAGCCATTGCTAACTGTGGTACTTCTTTCCCGTCGCCAAAAATACCAAACTTTGCTTTTCCTGTTAAAACTTCTCTACGTCCTAACAAGCTACACTCTCTACTAACTTTTGCAATTTTGTAATCATTTAAAACTTCTGTTTTAAATTCTTCAAAAGAAAGTTCTTGTTTGGTTAAAGTAGCTTTTGTTTGTAGCATTTGTAGGTTTTTATCTTTTTACAAAGGTAGTTTTTTTAGTTGATATTTAAAAATATTTTATATTGTTAAGAATATGGTAATAAAAACATGTTTTGTAGTGTTTTTTTTGCGAATAATTAAATATCATTGTTTTAAACTAAAAATCTGGTTTTAATCTAGATAATAGATTATAAAAACCCTCATCTTTAAAATTTATAAACAGCCCCACTATTTTCGATAATAGGGGACTGTTTTTTCTAGATATCCTCTTTATTATATTTTCTTACTATTGTTAGAATAGAAAGAGAAATAGATTTTAAAAATTTGATAACCAAAATTAAATCATATTCCGTTTTAGTAAGCATAATATAACGGTTTATTTTTAAGAAAAATTAACGGTATGTACAATGCTAAAAAGAGGTCAAATATTAGTTTTTTTTATTTACTTTAATCCGCCAGTCATTTCTGCTGGTTTTACCCAAGCATCATATTCTTCTGAAGTAACATAACCCAAACGAACGGCTTCAACTTTTAAAGTAGTGCCGTTTGCATGCGCTGTATTTGCAATCGCTGCGGCTTTATAATACCCAATTTTGGTATTTAAGGCAGTAACTAACATTAAAGAATTGTTTACTAATTCTGTAATTCTTGTTTGATTTGGTTCAATGCCGGCAGCACAATTTTCATCAAAAGATTTACAAGCGTCACCAATTAATTGTGCAGATTGTAAAACATTTGCCGCCATCATTGGTTTAAAAACGTTTAGTTCATAATGTCCTTGCGTTCCACCAACAGTTACAGCAACATCATTACCCATAACTTGCGCACAAACCATTGTAATTGCTTCTGCTTGCGTAGGGTTTACTTTTCCTGGCATAATAGAAGAACCTGG
>CAYWOM010000533.1:0-1561 GCA_964459905.1 uncultured Polaribacter sp.
TATAAGTTTTTTTTAGCTTTTTGCCATTGCTCAAAAATGTATTCAACACCAGATTCAATTACTATCCTTTCTTTAAATATTACTTTGCCAGCATGCATGGGGTGGTCTGGATGCTGTTGATTTTCATTAATTGTTAGTTTAAATTTTATTTCATTAGTTTCAGTATCAATTTCAACCGAACTTTCAGGTACTTCATCCGCAAATACAATTTCTTCTTTGTATTCTCTAAGTCTATTTTCTATATGATAACTTTTAATATAACCATTGTAAGATTCTCTTTTTAAATGAATTAGATTTTGACTTTCAGTAGCGTCTAAACAACTAATAAACTTGTAGAAATTACCTTGTCCAAGTAACCGACCATAATGATATTTAAGTTGATTAAAATTCTTTATCCAAGAGTTTAATTCGTCCACATATATTGTTAAAGATTTTTTATTATTGGAATGATGTAGGATTAAAGCTTCAGGGGTAAAATCACTAATTAAATACTTTTTTAAATAAGGTTTCCTTAATTTAGTTTTATCAATTAATTTTAGTTCGTCTTCATATTCTATTTTATATGAATAGGCTTGAAGCAAAAGTTTAATGCATGACTTTTACTATCTCCAGGTCTACCAACAATAACGGTAAAGAGATTTCCTTTTTCTTCCCAACCACTTTTTACTTTAAGAGAATTTACAATTGCTGAAGATATAGCTGCTAATATTCCAGAGCCTAAATAGTCTAGAGCAAATTGATATTTGTTATGAGCTTCTTGTATTACCTCTTGAATTACTTTAGGAAATATATCTACAGGAAAAGGGTTATAATTTTTATCAACTAATTTTAAATAGTCATTTTCTAAATCTATTTTATCAATAGTGTAAAGTTTTGGTTCACTCATTTTTATGAATAAATTTTATAGACTATATTTGTCTAGATAAGGTTAGTACATTTTTTGAAGAAAAAATAAAATGCATATAAGAGTTGGAGCTCTTTTATGCTTTTTCTTTTTTTAAAGGTGTAGGCGAGTGCTTCAGATTCAATCTGAAATTCTGACTTTTTACTATTCTGAAGCAGAAATTTATCAAGATTTTCTTTAGAAAAGAAAATCATTTTACCGTTGGGTTTACTGTGTGTTATTATACCACCAGATGTAAGTTTGTACATATAACTTCTTGAAATACCTTTATAGTCATAAGCCTCGTCAAAAGTGAGTACATTCTTTGAACCTATAAGTAGTTTTTCAATTCTATCTAGGCGTTCTTCTAATTTAATATCGTTAATCGCATTAATATTTTAAATTAATATTGAACAAAAGCTTTTGTTTTTACTTGTTGAATTCTTGGCTAAAATATAGTATAAGAAAGAATAGTAAAATATAGTATAAGAAAGAATAGTAAAATATAGTATATGGTAAACTATATAGTAAAACTATGGTTGACTATATGTCATTTAAAACTGATTCTCTTAGTTTTAAAAGGTATTTGGGAGGTTTTTTGTTATTTCTCCGTTTTGTTATTTTATTCGAGACATCAAATTTCACTTTACTGCTGTCTACAAAATAATGACATATTAT
>CAYWOM010000534.1:0-1560 GCA_964459905.1 uncultured Polaribacter sp.
CAACATTAGATGCGTAACCTGCTGTTAAATTTACAGCAACTATTGGCGCTAAATATAAACCATCTATACTTGAGTCTACCACCACTACTGTTGCATTTTGAGCAGTTGCAGCTTGACTTATAACTGATGCATATATTTTTGCATTGAAAGTCTTTAAAGCATCATTAGATACTGTAATTATTTTTTCTGCACCATAGTTGTATAATTCAGAAACATCGCCGGCATTTATGGTAATAACAACCACATTACTACCTAGCTGTTCTGCTACTTTTTTTCCGTAAGAAACTACTTCTAAAGCAGTTTTCTTAAATTTTCCGTCTGTTGAATCGGCAAAAACTAAAACTGACATATTTTTTATTTTTTTATTTTAAACGTGTTATTGTTAAACCTTGTAATTGTGTAATTGTTAAACTTAGAACGTTTAAACAACTAAACGTTAAAACAGTTACACCTTTTTAAATAACTTTTGCTTCGTTATGTAACAAGTTAATTAACTCATCTATATTGTCTGCATCTATTAATTTTACTGCTCCTTTTGGTGCTGGTTTTTCAAAAGATTGAATGTTTGTGGTTGCTGTAAAATCTACTGGTTCTATTACTTGTAATGGTTTTTTACGTGCCATCATTATACCACGCATATTTGGTATACGTAAATCTTTTTCTTCTACAATTCCTTTTTGACCGCCAACAACCAAAGGTAAAGAAGTACTTACCAATTCGTTTCCGCCATCAATTTCTCTTGTTGCAGAAACGGTTGTTCCATCAACATTTATTTCTACACAAGCGTTTACAAAATTAAAATCTACTAAAGAAGCTAGCATTCCCGGTACCATTTGTCCGTTGTAATCTGCAGATTCTTTTCCTGCTAAAACTAAATCGTACCCACCATTTTTTACAACTTCAGCTAATTGTTTTGCTACTAAAAAACCATCTGTTGGTTCTATATTTACACGAATTGCATCGTCTGCACCAATAGCTAAAGCCTTACGTAATGTAGGCTCTGTAATAGCAGTACCTACATTTACAACCGTTACAGAAGCGCCTTGTTTTTCTTTAAACCACATGGCTCTTGTTAAGCTAAACTCATCATAGGGATTAATTACAAACTGTACTCCATTTGTATCAAACTTTGTATCGTTTTCTGTAAAATTAATTTTTGAAGTAGTGTCAGGCACATGGCTAATACATACCAATATTTTCATAAATTCTATTTTTTAATCGTTTTATAGGCAACAAAACTACGTCTTTTTTTTAAAAATACTATGCATGCATAGTATTTTTTTTAATTTATTTAACAGTTTTCGAAAACGATTGAGTGATAATTGTTCTATAAATATGATAGT
The DNA here is from genome assembly GCA_964459905.1 of uncultured Polaribacter sp. Lineage (GTDB taxonomy): Bacteria > Bacteroidota > Bacteroidia > Flavobacteriales > Flavobacteriaceae > Polaribacter. Next base: position 1,344 of record CAYWOM010000534.1, read on the forward strand.
TTCTAAAATTGAAGCAAAAAAAATGACAATTATTTCCTTACTTTTGCACGTGAAATTAATAATTACAATTTATCATAGATGAAGACAGTTCAATTCAGAGAAGCAATTTGCGAAGCAATGAGTGAAGAAATGCGCAGAGATGAAAGCATTTATTTAATGGGAGAAGAAGTTGCCGAATATAATGGTGCTTACAAAGCTAGTAAAGGAATGTTAGATG
>CAYWOM010000535.1:0-1557 GCA_964459905.1 uncultured Polaribacter sp.
CCAAGAGCTACTTGGAATAATGATGAATTGTATTATAAGACAGCCTTTAAATTATCGAATGCATTTAGAAAAAACTTTAAACAATTTGAAGAATTTGCGAACGAAGAAATCCGTAGAGGAGGGCCACAGCGGTATGCATTATAATTTACACAAATTGGTAGTGTTATACTTTTGGTTTTTTGTTAAAAATTTTATCCTTCAAAAAAGAGGCATTTAAATACAATATGTTGGTTTTAGTTGTTTTTAGATTAAAATAAAGCATTGCAAGTGTTTAATTAATTAACAAGGTGCTTGTTGTGTTAAATAAATTCTTTTATTATTAGAGGTTATTTCTTGTTGTTATTAAACATACTATTAAATTAATAAAACACTATTTTTTTTATATAAAAAATAGTGTTTTTGTATTAAAATAATGTAATTTTTGTAGTTATTTATTATCAAAAATGTGTTTTATTTGTGTTTTAAATATCGGTTGTGTTACTTTAAAGCCACTTATTTTGTTTTTTTAACCAAATATTAATAACATTAATTGATGTTTAAAATAGCCTTTAATTTAATGTAATTTTAATAAACTAAAAAACGTTTATTTAATTGTTGGATACTTATGAACAAAAAAATTAAAACACTTATTGTAGAAGATGATGTAGTTAGTAACACACTATTTAAAACACAATTAAACACCTATTTTAAAGATATAGAAGTTGTTGGTCTGGTAACCAATACAGAAGAATTAATAAATTTTTTATTAAAAGATTCATTCGATCTTATTTTCTTAGATATAGATTTAGGAGGAGAAAAAAACACCTTAGATATTTTATCAGAAATTAATGATTTAGATGCAGAAATTATTATTATTAGCTCTCATGAAACACATGCAGTTAAAGTATTTAACCAAAAGCGTTTTTCTAGTTACCTTCTAAAACCTGCAAGCATATTAGATCTTAAACAAGCCATAGAAACCGCGGTATTAAAAATTAATGATAAAAAAGACCCACTACTTCAAACAGATAATGGAGGCCAGTTTTCAGAAAGTTTAATTGCAATTACATCTGGTGCAGATACAACGATAATTAAAATGGAAGAAATTTTATATTTAGAGGCAGATGGCAGGCACACCATTTTTACACTAGATGATAATTCTAAGCTTATATCTTTAAGAAATTTAGGAGTATATGAAAAGATTTTATCTAAAAGTTCTTTCTATAGAATTCATCATAAATATATTGTTCATATAAAAAAAATTGTATCAATTAATAGATCAGAAGGTGCTTATTGCCGTTTAGTTAATGATGATTCATTATCTATTTCTAAAAGAAGACTAGAAGCGCTTCGTAAATTTTTACATTTATAAAAACCTATATAAGTCAGTAATTAGTTACATATAATTTATTTTGAAACACTTCTTGTTTGTCTACCATTTTAGGTATTAGATTATTAAAGACCATTGCATTGCTATGCGAAGGGTGTATTCTAAAATAAAAGGCATTATAATACTTGTATTTAATGTTGTAACGCAACAAAGTGTTGTTAACTAGTAAAGCAAATTTTTTTATTGAA
>CAYWOM010000536.1:0-1555 GCA_964459905.1 uncultured Polaribacter sp.
TATTAAAGAGCTATCAGATTGCTCTAAAAGTGTGTGAAATATGTAATAAACGATAAATTTCGTTAAACTAAGTCGTTTCAATGTATATCCTTTTGATGAAGCTGTGAGTTTAATTTGGTATTTAGAAAACGTTTTTTACCATTCTATTCCTAAAATATACAACTACGTACAACATCATATTTACGATGGAAAACCAATAGACAACGAAATTATAGACCTTGGTTTTTGGCCAGGAGGAGATAGAGATGGAAATCCGTTTGTTACTACAAAAATTACCTTAGATGTTGCAGAAAGATTGCGTCAAACTATTTTACGAAACTATTACAGAGATGTTAGACGTTTAAAAAGACGTTTTACTTTTACGGGTGTTCAAGAAATCTTATCGCGTTTAGAAAAAAGGTTATACAAGCATGTTGTAAGAAGTTATACGAAAATTAATTTTTCTCAAAAAATATTATTAGAAGAATTAGAAGCTGCAAGACAAATTATAGTAGACAAGCATCAATCTTTATTTGTTGAAGAATTAAATGATTTTATAAATAAGGTTCGCATTTTTGGCTTCCATTTTGCCACTTTAGATATTAGACAAGACAGTAGAGTGCACCACAAAGCATTTACTCAAATTGTAACCGATTTGCTAGCAAATGGAGATACTACATTTCCTGAAAACTACGCAAATCTTTCGGAAAAAGAACAAGTAGAAATTTTAGCGGTAATTAAAGGAAACATAGACCCAAGTATTTTAACAGACGAAACCTCTGTAAAAACCATAGAATCTATTTATGCGTTAAAAGAAATACAGCAAAGAAACGGAGAGCGAGGCGCAAACAGATACATTATAAGTAACAACCAAACTGCGTTAAATGTAATGGAAACATTTGCAATGTTAAATTTATGCGGATTCGAAAATGAATTACCTGTTGATGTAATTCCCCTTTTTGAAACTGTAGAAGATTTGATAAATGCAGAAAGTGTTATGAAAATTTTGTACACTAATAAAACCTATAGATACCATTTATCAAAAAGAAAAAACAAACAAACCATTATGCTCGGTTTTTCTGATGGAACAAAAGATGGTGGGTATTTAATGGCAAATTGGGGTATTTTTAAAGCAAAAGAAGCTTTAACAAGAATTTCTAGAGAATATGATATTGATGTTATTTTCTTTGACGGTCGTGGTGGGCCACCTGCACGTGGTGGTGGAAAAACACACCAGTTTTATGCTTCTTTAGGACCAACAATTGAAGATAAAGAAATTCAGTTAACCATACAAGGACAAACCATTAGTTCTAATTTTGGTACACAAAACTCATCGCAATACAATTTAGAACAATTGTTAAGTTCTGGTATTAAAAATGAAATGTTTACAAAAGATCAATTAAATGATAAACATCGAGAATTGATTGATGATATGGCAACTACTAGTTACCAAACCTATGTAGATTTTAAAAATCATCCACAGTTTTTACCGAGGTTTCGTCTGTTAAAATACTTGGGTCTTGTTTCCTTTAATTACCGCTAAAATTTCTACTTGTTCTTTTTCCGAAAGATTTGC
>CAYWOM010000537.1:0-1555 GCA_964459905.1 uncultured Polaribacter sp.
GTAAACTCGGAGTTGCTCTTGAATAAAATAAGTAATACGCATAAAAAATTGGCAAAAAAAAATAATATAGTAAAAGATATTAAAAATTCATCAGCAAAAGTGGTAATAATGCTGGGTGCTGGAGATATAGGATTACTTGTAGAAGAGGTTGTAAATGTACTTATAAAAACAGGAAAAAATGAAATTTAAGAAAGGCTTAAAATACTTGTTTTTTCTAGGAATAACAGTTGGTTTGATGTTTTTATATGGTTTTTCTGCAAAAAAAAATTCACAAAAAAAAATTGATAATATTGTTGTAGAATTTGAGCCTGGAGAGAATAATTTTTTGACACATTCTATGGTTGGTAAATTGTTAATACAAAATAATAAAACCGTAAAAAACCAAGTAAAATCTAAACTAAATTTATACGGTTTAGAGAATAGCGTCTCTAAAAACCCATATGTAGAAAAAGCAGCCGTTTTTTATACCATTGGAGGTGTGTTAAAATCAATCATAAAACAACGCACCCCAATTGCAAGAATTATGGCAGAAAATAATTCTTATTATATAGATAAGCAGGGTTTAAAAATACCTTTGTCTAATAATTATTCTGCTAGAGTTCTTTTGGTTTCTGGTATTAAAAATGAAGAAAATAGTAAAGAACTTTTGCCTTTAATAAGGTATGTTTTAGGAGATGAATTTTTAGAGAAAGAGATTGTTAGTATCGAGAAATTAAAAGGAGGTGATTTTCGGTTTTCTGTAAGAAGTGGAACCTATAAAATCTATTTTGGAAAATTAACTAAAGTGGATGTAAAATTTAATAAGTTAAAAGCGTTTTATAACAAAACATTTGTAGATAAAACAATAACTAAGTATAAAACGATAAATTTAAAATATCACAACCAAGTTGTGTGCACAAAGTAAATCAGAATGGAAAACAATAAAATAGCAGTTGGTTTAGATATTGGTACCACCAAAATTGTTGCCATGATTGGTCGTAAAAACGAGTACGATAAGATTGAGGTTGTTGGTATTGGAAAAGCAAAAAGCTTAGGTGTAAAACGTGGTGTGGTAAGTAACATTACACAAACCATACAATCTATACAACAAGCTGTAGATGAGGCCGAAAGTGTTTCTGGTGTTAAGATAGAAGAAGTGGTAGTTGGTATTGCTGGGCAACATATTAGAAGTTTACATCACAGCGATTATATTACAAGAAATAATGCAGATGAGGTAATAGATGAGGTGGATATTGAGAATTTGGTAAATCAAGTTCACAAACTGGTTATGCTACCTGGCGAAGAAATTATTCATGTATTACCACAAGAATTTAAGGTAGATTCTCAAGCAGATATTAAAGAGCCAATAGGTATGTATGGTGGTCGTTTAGAAGCAAAATTTCATGTGGTTGTTGGAGCAGTTTCATCCATTAGAAACATTGGGCGTTGTGTAAAAAGTGCAGGCTTAGATTTAAGTGATATTACATTAGAACCTTTAGCATCTGCGGCTGCAGTTTTAAGTAGAGAAGAAAAAGAAGCAGGAGTTGCTTTAATAGATATTGGTGGTGGAACCACA
>CAYWOM010000538.1:0-1550 GCA_964459905.1 uncultured Polaribacter sp.
AGGCCAGTTCATAACCGCCAGCAGCAATGCCTAAGGCTTGCGCAGCAATACCAATTCTACCGCCTGAAAGCGTTTTCATGGCAAATTTAAACCCAAAACCATCGTCTCCAATTCGGTTTTCTTTTGGCACTTTTACATCGTTAAATTGTAAAGTATGTGTATCTGAACCTCGGATACCTAATTTGTCTTCTTTTGGGCCTACATGAAAACCTTCTGTGCCTTTTTCTACAATAAAAGCATTAATTCCTCGATGCCCTTTTTCTCTATCTGTTTGTGCAATTACTAGATAAACATCTGCTCGTCCACCACTTGTAATCCAGTTTTTTGTTCCGTTAATTATATAGTGATCTCCTTTGTCTTCGGCTGTTGTAGCTTGCGAAGTTGCGTCTGAACCTGCTTCTGGCTCACTTAAACAAAATGCACCAACAAATTCTCCTGTTGCTAATTTTGTTAAATATTTTTGTTTTTGTTCTTCGTTTCCGTAAGCTTCTAAACCGTAGCAAACTAAGGAGTTGTTAACAGAAACGATAACAGAGGCTGAAGCATCTATTTTAGACAATTCTTCCATAATTAATACGTAAGAAATGGCGTCCATGCCACTTCCGCCGTATTTTGGAGCTACCATAATTCCCATAAAACCTAAATCGCCCATTTTTTTAACCAATTCTTGTGGGAATTCTTGCTTATTATCTCTTTCAATAACACCGGGTAATAATTCGGTTTGTGCAAAATCTCTTGCAGCATCGCGAATCATGATGTGTTCTTCTGTTAGGCTAAAATCCATTTTTTTAATATTTTTTTTGAAGTATTTGTAATTTAAGAATGTAAAGATATCGATTTCGTAACATATTTTCAATAGACATTTGTTAATTTTACAATTATGAATACAAATGAGATTTTTGCAATTGGATTAATGTCTGGTACTTCTTTAGACGGCGTAGATTTGGTATATGTTAGATTTGATAAAAAGGAGTATAAAGATTTTAAAATTTTACATTCAGAAACCATTCCTTATACTACAACTTGGAAACAGGTTTTACAAAATGCTATTGGGTATTCTAAAGATGAATTAAAAAAATTAGATGCTAGTTATGGTACTTTTTTAGGGGGAATTATTAATAGTTTTATTGATAAATTTAAAATTGAAAACATAAATTTTATAGCTTCTCACGGACATACAATTTTACATGAACCCCAAAACGGAATTACGCTACAGGTTGGTTCTGGTGCTAAAATTGCTAAAATTACAAATATAAAAGTAGTTTGCGATTTTAGAACGCAAGACGTGCAAATGGGCGGGCAAGGTGCTCCTTTGGTACCAATTGGCGATGCTTTTTTGTTTGCAGATTATGACTATTGTGTAAACCTTGGTGGATTTGCAAATGTATCTTTTAAAGAGAATGATAAAAGAATTGCTTTTGATATTTGCCCAGTAAACATAGTTTTAAATTTTTACGCAAATAAAATTGGTTTAGAATATGACAACGCTGGAGAAATAGCTTCGCAAGGAAAAATTAACGCAACACTTTTAGAAAAACTAAATTCCTTAT
>CAYWOM010000539.1:0-1054 GCA_964459905.1 uncultured Polaribacter sp.
GACTTTTAATAAACTCTTTTTTTATCTTAACATTTTGACCAAATAAAAAGTATTGATATTCTACCAAATTATTCTGAGACTCATGTAAAAATGCATAAACAGAATATTATATCAAATAACGATTTAGATGCGTGTCAAAAAGAGGTCTTATTAAATGAAGTTGATGTTGATAGAAAAAACCAAAAAGAAACATCTAACCAAGCACTTGTTGTTGTTCTATGTGCAATTATAATTTTAATAGTGCAATTAATAATGTTGTTGATGATGCTCTTTTCACCAAAAAAAAAAGAAATCCATTTACTAGATAAAAGAAGTGTAAAGTTGAGTTAAAGAACGAATGAAAATAATCTGCATTGGGCGCAATTACGCAAAACACATCCAAGAATTGGCAAATGAAAAACCCGAAAGTCCGGTTGTTTTCTTAAAGCCAGATTCTGCAATTTTACCAAAGAAAAACCCTTTTTTTATACCAACTTTTTCTAATGACGTACACTACGAGGTAGAGGTTTTGGTAAAAATAAATAAAGTTGGCAAGCATATATCTGCCAAGTTTGCTCATAAATATTATGATGAAATTGGATTAGGAATCGATTTTACAGCAAGAGACGTACAAGCAAAATGTAAAGAAAAAGGTTTGCCTTGGGAAAAAGCAAAAGCATTTGATGGTAGCGCTATTATTGGAAATTTTTACGCAAAAGAACAATTCGATTTAGAAAATGTGTCTTTTCAATTATATAAAAACGATGCACTTGTGCAAGATGGAAACACCAATGCGATGCTGTGGAAAGTAGACGAATTAATTTCGTATGTTTCTCAATATTTCACCTTAAAAAAAGGCGATATTATTTTTACAGGAACACCAGCAGGAGTAGGTAAAGTTGTAGAAAATGATGTTTTAAAAGGAGTTGTTGAAGGAAAAGAAGCGTTTACAATTAAGGTTAAATAAGTTGCAAAGTATTAAAGATTAATAGTTGCAGAGTTTTTAAGGTTATTCTTTTTGTAGGTTTAATTATTGCTGTTCTCGTCTTTCAAATATTAAATTTTATTTGGACCA
>CAYWOM010000539.1:1064-1547 GCA_964459905.1 uncultured Polaribacter sp.
AATGTATCAATTGCATTTGGCTCTCAATGAGCCAAATATCAAACTTTATTTGGCTATATGGGAACCAAATATTAAACTCTATTTGACCATATTTTCTTTGGGGCTAAATATATCAATAATATTTGGCTCTGAATGATCCAAATAGCAAACTCTATTTAATGGTGTGGGAACCAAATATCAAACTCTATTTGGTTATGTCCGAGCCAAATATTAAATTTTATTTGGACCAAGAAAATAAAGATAGATAAAGAAAGTATCGATAAAATAGGGAAAAACGAATCTTCAAATTATTAAAAGCCTCAAATGTAAACTTTGTAGCTTTTAAATTTTAACATTTGCAACTGATAAAACATGAAAGCAGAAATTATAACAATAGGAGATGAGATTTTAATCGGACAAATAATCGATACAAACTCGCAATGGATTGGTCAAGAATTAAATAAAATTGGAGTTTCTGTGTATCAAATTTCATCGATTCAAGAT
>CAYWOM010000540.1:0-1544 GCA_964459905.1 uncultured Polaribacter sp.
GCTAACATGCATTTTTTTAATGAAACCCTTTACATAATTGGTGGTTATCATGTAGAAGACTTTAGAAAGTTTCCTTCTAGCGGGTTATATTCTATAAACATATCTGAGTTTATTAACACTAAACCTATAAACATAAAAAAACTGCAACAGAATTAATATTGCAGTTTTTTTATTTCTTTTAATTTTCGATTTGATAATACCTAAAAAAATATCATCGGCGTAATAATTGTATTTACTTACTCAAAAATAGTTGCTATTTTTAAATTTTCTTCCAATTCTAATTGATATTTTTCTTTTGTTTTTTCATCCCAAGAAAAATGATCTTTAAAGAGATCTAAAACATATTTTTTATACAAATCTACACTTGGTTTGTCAAAAAATAAACGCCCTGTTCTTCGCATAAAAAAATCTGTTGGTGTGCAGGTCATTTCGTTTTCGATGCAGAATAAAACTTCGGCTTTTATCATTTTCTTTTTTTCGCCTTCTTCAGACATTTCCAAAGACAAATCATCATATTTTTGTAAAATTAAATCTGTTTGTTTTCCGTAATTATAAACTAAATATTGTGCATCTTTTTCATCAAAATCCACTTCAGCAATTCTGTTATGAATAGCGTCTATATAACTTTTAACTTCGCTAAAGTTTTTAAAAGTACCACCAGAAAGCACAATTTCTTTTGTTTTTATTTCATCAAAATTAATAGTATATTTTTGTTTGTATTTTTTGGCAATTAAGTCTACAACTCGTTCTGCCATTTTTCTGTAACCTGTTAATTTTCCGCCGGCAATAGAAATTAGTGCTGTATCAGACACAAAAATTTCATCTTTTCGAGATAATTCTGAAGCAGATTTTCCTTCTTCATAAATTAACGGTCGCAAGCCTGCCCAAGAAGACTCTATGTCATTAAGCGCTATATTAACCTTAGGAAACATATTGTTAACGGCCGATATTAAATAATTTGCATCTATTAAACTAGTGTTTACATCCTCTTTATTATCTTGATAATGTGTATCTGTTGTACCAAAATAAGTAACTTTTCCTCTAGGAATTGCAAACATCATTCGTCCGTCAGGTACATCGAAATAAACAGATTGTTTTATAGGAAACTTTGCATGAGGTACCACCAAATGAACTCCTTTTGTTAGGTGCAAACCTTTGCCGTTTTTAGAATTATTTGTTTGTCGTAAAGTATCTACCCAAGGGCCAGTTGCATTTACTACATGTTTTGCCTTAATAGTAAAAGTTTTGTTGGTAAAAAGATCTTTTACGGTAGCGCCAACCACACGGTTTTCATCATAAATAAAATCGGTAGCTTGTGTGTAATTTATAATTTTGGCATTGTAATTTAAAGCAGTTTTTAAAACCTCTATAGTTAAACGCGCATCATCTGTTCTATATTCTGCATAGTATCCAGCACCATTTAAAATACCTTCTGGCAGTAAATTTTCTTTTTCTAAAGCTTCTTTTGTAGTCAACATTTTTCGCTGATCCTCACCTTCTACAGAAGCTAGAATATCATATACTTTTAAACCAATAGAAGTTAG
>CAYWOM010000541.1:0-1543 GCA_964459905.1 uncultured Polaribacter sp.
ACTGCAATTTAAAGAAAAATTCTCTGGTCTTATTGTTGTTCCAATGCGAAAATAATTTAACTGAACAATCAATAATTAAAATTTGAATTTATCAGATTACATAAAAAAAAGAAATGATGTATCATTAGGAGATACTAACTCACTTCGAAATATGATGATTCGCTCTTTGGGAGCCGGGAAATTTTCGAGATTTTGGATTTATTGGAACCCTATTTGGAGTTATTATTTGGGGAAATATATTTTCAAGCCTCTTAAATTCATTTTCCCTACTGCATTGTCTCTAATACTTACATTTACATTCTGTGGTTTTTTGCATGATTTAGCAATAATGTTATTACGATGGAATTTTGAACTACTATTAACTCCTTGGTTTTTATTAATGGGTTTTTGTGTAGTTTTAGGAGATTATGCTAAAATTGACTATTCAAAATTTACATGGATAATTCGAGCTTCCATAAACATATTAATCATTTTAAGTTGTTTATTAATAGCTTACCAATTAAGAATCTAAAAACAAATGAGAATTATTAATAGAAATTAAACTTAAGACCTATATAAAAAATGCTAAAGATTTGGCTATCTTTAAGTTCTCCCCTACTTTCAAAACAGAAACACATTAGCAACAAATTTATAGGCACTAAACTTTAACTGTAACTCCTAAAAATTAAGTCTCTAAAGAAGTTGTTATTTAACCTTATTAGAAACTCTTAAAATAACATTAGTACACCCATCTTTAGTATCAAACATAATGGTAGCATTATGAAGCGCTGCCATTTCTTTAGCTATAGTTAAACCCAAACCTAAATTATGGGTTGTATTATCCGCTACGGTGTCTGCTAGATAATTATTAATCTGTACTGCTATTTCTTTACTTACAATATCACCTTCGTTATAAATAATAATACTAAAACCATTTTCATCTGATTGACTGTTAATAATAATGCTTGTATTTAGATCTGAAAATTTTATAGCATTGGTTAACAGATTATTAAGAATAGTTAAGATAATCTCTCTATCTACAAAGACTTTAATAGGTTTTATATTATTTTGAACTTGCCCTTTTTTAGATTCTATAAAGCCCGCCAAAGAATCTATACTGCATTTAACAAGTTCTTGTAAATAGTTTTGCTGTTTATTTACAACATAGCCTTGGTGTTGTTTTAAAGTCCACTGCAATAAATTTTGGGTTAAGTTAAAGTTGTCTTCAGATAATTTACGAATAGTTGTAGCATAGTTTAATTTTTGGTCTTCAGAAAGTGTATTAAAATCTGTAACTAAAAGATTAGAAAACCCTAACAAGGCATTAAAAGGGTTGCGCAAATCATGAGAAATAATACCAAAAGTACGCTGTATAATTTGGTTAGATTTTGCAAGTTTAACTGTTAATTTTGTTTGTTTTGTAAATAGTTGCTCTATTTCTTCTTTTTTTGATTTTAAACTGTTGTAATAATTAAAACCTACCAAAATAGAAATTAAAGAAAAAAAAAAAATTAATAATAAGATGTGTAATCTTTCATTGGCTTTTGCTGTGCTAAGTTTTTCT
>CAYWOM010000542.1:0-1541 GCA_964459905.1 uncultured Polaribacter sp.
TAACGCCATATATTATGGAAGAACGTCAAATGAACATTACTCAAATGGATGTTTTCTCTCGTTTAATGATGGATAGAATTATCTTTTTAGGAACAGGAATTAACGATCAGGTTGCCAATATTATACAAGCACAATTGTTGTTTTTAGAAAGTTTAGATGCCAATAAAGACATTTCAATTTATATAAATTCTCCTGGTGGAGGTGTGTATGCAGGTCTAGGTATTTATGACACCATGCAGTTTATAAAGCCAGACGTAGCAACAATTTGTACAGGAATGGCAGCTTCTATGGGAGCCGTTTTAATGTGTGCGGGTGCTAAAGGAAAACGTTCTGCTTTACCACATTCTAGAGTAATGATTCATCAACCTTTAGGAGGTGCACAAGGGCAAGCATCAGACATAGAAATTACAACAAGAGAAATTTTAAAGCTAAAAGATGAGTTGTATGCAATTATTGCAAATCATTCTGGACAAACTGTAGAAAAAGTACATAAAGATTCTGATAGAGATTATTGGATGAAAGCAGATGAAGCAAAAGCCTACGGAATGGTAGATGAAATTTTAGCAAGAAAATAATTAAACAATTAACTTTTAGCTTTTAGTCTATAGCTAATTGCCAAAAGCTAATTATCGAATAGCGAAAACAAATGTCAAAAGAAGAAAACCTAGAGTGCTCATTTTGCGGACGTAAAAAGGCAGAAACAGATTTGTTAATTGCTGGTATGGACGCGCATATTTGCGATAAGTGTATCGAACAAGCACACGGCATTGTAGCCGAAGAAATTTCTGAATCTAAATCTAGCGGTTTATCTAAAGATTTAACGCTTAAAAAACCGCTTCAAATAAAAGAGTTTTTAGACCAGTATATTATTGGGCAAACAGAAACTAAAAGAGCAATGGCGGTTGCTGTTTACAATCATTACAAACGTTTATTACAAACAAAAGATGATGAAAATGAAGTTGAAATAGAGAAATCTAATATTATTTTGGTGGGTGAAACCGGAACCGGAAAAACATTGGTAGCAAAAACAATTGCAAAAATGTTAAATGTTCCGTTTGCCATTGTAGATGCAACTGTTTTAACACAGGCAGGTTATGTAGGTGAAGATGTAGAGAGTATTTTAAGTAAATTATTACAGTCTGCAGATTACGATGTAGAAAGAGCCGAAAAGGGCATTATTTTTATTGATGAAATTGATAAAATTGCTAGAAAAGGTGATAACCCATCAATTACTAGAGACGTTTCTGGTGAAGGTGTGCAGCAAGCATTGCTAAAACTTTTAGAAGGTACAGTGGTAAATGTTGCGCCAAAAGGCGGAAGAAAACATCCAGAACAAAAGTTTATCGAGGTAAATACGCAAGAAATTCTATTTATAGCAGGTGGTGCATTTTCTGGTATCGAAAGATTTATCAGTAAGCGTCTAAACATGCAAGCTGTTGGGTATAGCGCTTCTATTAGCGATGATAAAATAGACGAAGAAAACTTGTTGCAATACAATATTCCTTCAGATTTAAAAGCATTTGGTTTAATACCAGAAATTA
>CAYWOM010000543.1:0-1541 GCA_964459905.1 uncultured Polaribacter sp.
AAACTGGCGTAAGTATGTTTTATACTTCAATTGTATTATTTTTTGGCTTTTTAACTTTTACGTTGTCTAGTTTTGGAGGTACTATTGCCTTGGGTGGCTTAGTATCTATAACACTTTTATTAGCAATGGTTTCTAATTTGTTACTACTGCCTTCTTTATTATTAACATTTGAGAAAAAGATAGCCAACAAAAAAGTTTTTAAGGAACCTGCTATGAGAATTTTTCCACCAAAAGAAGACTCGCAAAAAGAGGGATAGTTTTTATGGTTTTATTGCTATTTCTTACGTTGCTTAATATATAGCAATAAGGTATCTTTACTTTTTTAATGAAGCCTATTTTCGAATATAATATATTTAAAAATGATGATAAAAAGCAGCGTTGCCGATCTTTTAAAAGATGGCAAAATTTTACAAGAAATACAATTAAAAGGTTGGGTTAGAACCTTTAGAAGTAACCGTTTTATTGCAGTAAATGACGGTTCTACAATTCATAATATACAATGTGTAATCGATTTTGAAAACACAGCAGAAGCATTACTAAAAAGAATTACAACGGGCGCTGCAATTGCTATTAAAGGAACATTAGCAGAAAGCCAAGGAAAAGGACAGTCTGTAGAAATTCAAGTTTCTGAAATTGAAATTTTGGGTGATTCTAATCCAGATGAATATCCTATTCAGCCTAAAAAACACAGTTTCGAGTTCTTGAGAGAAAATGCGCATTTACGCGTAAGAACAAATACGTTTAGTGCTGTTATGAGAGTGCGATCTAAACTGTCTTTTGCAGTTCATAAATACTTTCAAGAAAACGGTTTTAACTATGTAAACACGCCAATTGTTACCGGTTCGGATGCAGAAGGAGCTGGCGAAATGTTTAGAGTAACTTCTTTTGAAGACAATAAAGCACCACTTACAGAAGATGGAAAAATAGATTATTCTAAAGATTTTTTTGGAAAAGAAACCAACTTAACCGTTTCTGGCCAATTAGAAGCAGAATCTTATGCAATGGCTTTGGGTAAAGTATATACTTTTGGTCCAACTTTTAGAGCCGAAAACTCTAATACAACACGTCATTTAGCAGAATTTTGGATGATAGAACCCGAAGTTGCGTTTATGGATTTAGATGGTAATATGGATTTGTCTGAAGATTTTATAAAGTCTGTTTTAAACTATGTTTTAAAACATTGTAAAGACGATTTATCGTTTTTAGACGAACGTTTAACACAAGAAGAAAGTAAATTACCACAAGCACAAAGAAGTGAAATGAGTTTAATAGAGAAGTTAAAATTTGTTTCAGAAAACAACTTTAAACGTGTTTCTTACACAGAAGCTTTTGATATTTTACGCAACTGTAAACCTAATAAAAAGAAAAAATTTCAATTTCCGATTAACGAATGGGGCGTAGATTTACAATCTGAACACGAACGTTATTTGGTAGAAAAACATTTTAAATGCCCAGTTATTTTATTTGATTATCCAGCAAACATTAAAGCCTTTTATATGCGTTTAAATGATGATGGAAAAACAGTAAGAGCTATGGATGTT
>CAYWOM010000544.1:0-1540 GCA_964459905.1 uncultured Polaribacter sp.
TAGGGCAAGAGTTTATTGGAACAGAACATTTATTATTAGGTTTAATTAGAAAAGGCGACGGAAAAGCAATAGAAATCTTAACAGCATTTGATGTTGATTTAGTTTTACTTCGCAAAAAACTAGAGCAATTAAACCCTGCTAACCCAACTTTTATAGAAAACACAGACAAACCAAGTTTGCGTTTAACCAGACAAGCAGAAAAAGCTTTAAAAACCACTTTTTTAGAAGCTAAACTATATCAAAGTGAATCTATAGATACTGCACATTTATTACTGTGTATTTTAAGAAACGAAAACGACCCAACTACAAAGCTAATTCAAAAATATAATGTTAATTATGATGAAGCCAAAGCGCTTTACAAGCAATTACATGTAGATGATTCAGATTTAGATTTACCATCAAACCCAATTGCAGAAACACCTTCTGATGATGAGTTTGCTTCTGAAAAACCAAACCCTTTTGAGCAAACTCAAAAAGGAAAAAATGTAAAAAAATCTAAAACTCCGGTATTAGATAATTTTGGAAGAGATTTAACAGATTTAGCCGAAAAAGGAAAACTAGATCCTGTTGTTGGTAGACAAAAAGAAATTGAGCGTGTATCTCAAATTTTAAGTCGTAGAAAAAAGAACAATCCAATGTTAATTGGAGAACCTGGTGTAGGTAAATCTGCAATAGCAGAAGGTCTAGCATTAAGAATTGTAGAACGTAAAGTTTCTAGAATTTTGTTTGACAAACGTTTGGTATCTTTAGATTTAGCTAGTTTAGTTGCTGGTACAAAATACCGTGGGCAATTTGAAGAACGTATGAAAGCGTTAATGAACGAACTTGAAAAAAATGACGACATTATTCTTTTTATCGATGAAATTCATACCATTGTTGGTGCTGGTGGCGCAACAGGCTCATTAGACGCTTCTAACATGTTAAAACCTGCTTTAGCTAGAGGAGAAATACAATGTATAGGCGCTACAACTTTAGATGAATTTAGAACTAATATAGAAAAAGATGGCGCTTTAGAACGTCGTTTTCAAAAAGTAATTGTAGACCCTACTTCTGTTGAAGAAACCATACAAATATTACAAAATATTAAAACAAAATATGAAGAACATCATCATGTAAATTATACAGATGATGCACTAGAAGCTTGTGTAAAATTAACGAATCGATATATGACAGATCGTTATTTACCAGACAAAGCTATTGATGCTTTAGATGAAGCGGGTTCTAGGATTCATATTACTAATATTATAGTACCACAACAAGTTTTAGAACTAGAGGCACAATTAGAAATTATTAGAGATCGTAAAACAAAGGCTGTTAACGGCCAAAAATACGAAGAAGCTGCCAAGTTACGTGATGATGAAAAAAACATGGAATCTGCTTTAAACTCTGCACAACAACAATGGGAAGAAGACTCTAAATTAAATAGAGAAATTGTTACCGAAGACAATGTTGCAGAAGTAGTTTCTATGATGACAGGGATTCCTGTAAACAGAGTTGCAGAAGCAGAAAGTCACAGATTACATGAATTACCAAGTATGAT
>CAYWOM010000545.1:0-1538 GCA_964459905.1 uncultured Polaribacter sp.
ATCTAGGTTTAAAAATTCTGATAAAATTAGTCAAAAAAATTTTACTTTTTATATAGACAGACCTCTTTACAAAAAAACATGGTTTATAATAGTTACTATAGCATTTTTCTTTTTTCTATTGGCATTTTTTGTTGAACTCTATATTCGTAAAATTAACAGAAAAAACACGCAAAAAGTAAACAAGCTTCAATTACAAAATTATTTATTAAATTTAGAACAGAAAGCGTTACAATTACAAATGAATCCGCATTTTATTTTTAATGTTTTAAACGGAATAAAAGCATTAGGAAATTCAGGAAAAACAAAAGAACTAAACACAACTATTTCTCAATTTTCTATACTTTTAAGAAGTATTTTAAACAATTCTAGATTAGAAGAAATTAGCTTAAAAGATGAAATAGAAATTTTAAAAAATTATTTAGATTTAGAACAAAAAATGAGTTCAAAAAAGTTTGAATACACTATAAAAACAACCCTTAATAATACGGATGCAGCAGAAATTCTAATTCCGCCAATGTTAGTGCAACCCTTTATAGAAAACAGTATTAAACACGGAATAAATTCAATTTTAAAAGACCGAAAAATAGCCATTAATTTTGAAGTAAAACAACGCTCTTTGCATTGTACGATAATAGACAACGGCATTGGGTTTTATGAGTCTAAAAAAGGAAAAGAAGCCACTAACCACAAATCTATTGCTTTAGAAGTAACCCAAGAACGCATTAAGAATATATCAAAAAACAGTACTTTTAAGATTGAAGAACTAAAAAAAAAACAACTAATTTTAGGTACAAAAGTGCATTTTAAAATTCCTTTAAAAACCGATTTTTAGTTATAAAATAATGAAAAAAATTACCGCAATTTTAGTAGATGATATGCCAGTAGCATTAGAAATGTTAACCAATGATATTTCTATAAACCATACAGAAATTGAAATTATTGGCACTGCAAAATCGGTTGTAGAAACCGCAAAATTAATGCGTAAAAACCAACCTGACATTTTATTTTTAGACATTATGTTAGGCGACGGAACTGGGTTTGATGTGTTAGAAATTTTTCCAGATTTAAAATCTAAAATTATTTTTGTAACCGCCAGTGATGCATATGCTATAAAAGCATTTAAGTTTGCTGCTATCGATTATATTTTAAAACCTTATTCAGATACAGATTTAAAAACTGCTATCGAAAAAGCTACACATCAAATTAAGCCAGACAAACAGCAATTAAGTGTTTTACAGCAAGCTGTAAAAAAGCCAAATAACAAGCCAGAAAAAATTTCTTTACACACTTCAGAAAAAATTATAGTAGTTACTATAAACGACATTATTCGTTGTAAATCTGATAATAATTACACCACTTTTTATTTTAATGATGGTGCTAAAATTTTAGTTTCTAAAACTTTAAAATATTATGCAGATATGCTAAAAGAAGTTGGTTTTTTAAGAGTACATCAAAGTCATTTAATAAACACAAAATACATTAAAGAATTTATAAAAGCTGATGGCGGTTATTTAATTTTAAAAGACAAAAGTAATATT
>CAYWOM010000546.1:0-1532 GCA_964459905.1 uncultured Polaribacter sp.
GTCTTTAAACTATTTAACACCTTTAGAAATGGAACTAAAATTAAAAGGATTTATTAACAAAGCGGTCTAAGAAAATTAGTCACAAAATTATTAGGAAGTCCAACCTTTAAAAAAATTGGGTATAATTCGTTTTTTATCATTATTACATTTCTATGGGATGAATATCTAAATTTTGGTATATAAAATCGTCATCTAAAAAAGCTTCACTAAAATAAGCAATCAAACTTTTAAGACCATTAACAACATTACCAATAATGATAATCGCGGGAGATGATAATTGTTTCTCTTTCACAATTTCTTCAATGTTAGCGATGTCTCCAATTCCAACATTTTCGTTCTCTTTAGTTCCGTTTTGAATAATGGCTATAGGCGTTTTATGTCTATTAAAATCTTTATAAATAGCAATAATTTCTGACAACTTACTCATCCCCATTAAAATAATAGTTGTAGCCTTAGATTGTGCTGCCAAAAATATATCTTTTGAAATTTTTCTGTCTGATGTAGTTCCTGTAATTACCCAAAAACTTTCGGTTATACCTCTTTGGGATACTGGAATTCCTATTGCTGCTGGCACTGCAATGGCAGAAGTTATTCCCGGAATAATTGCTGTTTTAATTCCAAAAGATTCTAAATAATCTGTCTCTTCTTTCCCCCTACCAAAAACAAATGGGTCGCCACCTTTTAAACGAACTATATATTTATACTTTTTAGCATACTCTAACAATAAGTTGTTAATTTCATATTGAGTAAACCGATGATTATTTTTTCTCTTACCTACATATAATTTTATAGCTTTTGGAGCGTGCTCCAAAATTTTTTCATTTACCAAGGCATCATATAAAACTACCTTTGCTTTTTTTAGGGCTTTTACCGCTTTAAGAGTAAGTAGGTCTGGGTCTCCAGGGCCAGCACCAACTAAAATTACTTTTGGTTGAACAATTCTCATTTATTAGTACAAATATTATTTTTCTTGTCCTTACTAATTTAAATAAAACCACTTAAAATATTCAGTTTTAAATTAAAAATAAATTGTCATACTAATAAAATATCGCTAAAATAATAAGGTAAATTTATATTTATTTCAAAGAAATCTAAAAACCGTAAAAGCAAGAATAATTTACAATTATTGAAAACTTAAAAGCTCTAAAACAATTTTAAAAAATCAAAACATTAAGCTGATGCATTAAAAAAGTGAAACATCACTTAAAAATTAAAATGAACCATTTTTCTTCCCTAAAATCAAATAAAAGAATGAATAATCTTACATCTACACTCCACCTCAACGCCTAAACCTTTTTTATTTAAAAGGAATATCACATATTGTATTGGCAAATAGGTTTTGTTTTCTTTTAGCTTCTTTTAGTAGTACTTTGGTTTCTTTTAGTTAAAAAAGGAAATCAAAAGAAAATAAATAACAAACCCAAAAGTATCCGCTTTATTTTCTTACTCCAATCATAAAATTCCATAATTAATAATATTGAGTTAGTCATTTAATTTCCGTACATTTAAGTCTTTAAAATAAGGGATATGGA
>CAYWOM010000547.1:0-1530 GCA_964459905.1 uncultured Polaribacter sp.
ATATTGATATGGTAGATACAAATACGAAATCGATTTCGTTAAATAATCTAGGAATCAAGAACGCTACAGTACGTTATCAGTTAACTTCTTACGAATTACATGATGAAACTATTGAAAAAGGACAAGGAGTTGTGTCTTCTTTAGGTGCAATTGCTGTTAATACAGGTGAGTTTACAGGGCGTTCTCCTAAAGATCGTTTTATTGTAAAAGATGAGGTTACTAGAGATGAGGTTTGGTGGAGTGATATTAACATTCCTTTTGAATCTGATAAGTTTGATTTATTATATTCTAAAGTTGTTGACTATTTATCAGAAAAAGAAATTTTTGTAAGAGATAGTTATGCGTGCGCTGATGAAAATTACAAACTTAATATTAGAGTTGTAAATGAATATCCTTGGAGCAATATGTTTGCCTACAATATGTTTTTAAGACCAACGGCAGAAGAATTAAAAGATTTTTCTCCAGAATGGACCGTTGTAAATGCGCCCGGTTTTATGGCAGACCCGATAATAGATGGTACTCGCCAACATAATTTTGCTATTTTAAATTTTACAAAAAAAATAGCTTTAATTGGTGGAACTGGGTATACTGGCGAAATTAAAAAAGGAATTTTTTCTGCATTAAACTTTATTTTACCAGTATTTAAAAACACCTTGCCAATGCATTGTTCTGCAAATATTGGTAAAGATGGCGATACTGCTATCTTTTTTGGGCTTTCAGGTACCGGAAAAACCACGCTTTCTACAGACCCAAATAGAAGTTTAATTGGCGATGATGAACACGGTTGGACCGCAGAAAACAGTGTTTTTAATTTTGAAGGTGGTTGTTATGCAAAAGTAATTAACTTGTCTAAAGAACAAGAACCAGAAATTTATGCAGCCATAAAAAAAGGGGCAATTTTAGAAAACATTATTATGGATGATAGCGGTGTTATCGATTTTGAAGATACCTCTATTACTCAAAATACAAGAGTTAGTTACCCTATTTATCACATAGAAAATATTCAAAAACCATCTATAGGTAAAAACCCTAAAAACATATTTTTTTTAACGGCAGATGCTTTTGGTGTTTTACCTCCAATTTCTAAATTAACGCCAAGTCAAGCAGCGTATCATTTTATTTCTGGTTATACCGCAAAAGTAGCAGGTACAGAAGCGGGAGTTATAGAGCCAACACCAAGTTTTTCAGCTTGTTTTGGCGCACCTTTTATGCCTTTACATCCTACAAAATATGCAGAAATGTTAAGTAAAAAAATGAAAGATGCTGGTGTAAATGTTTGGTTGGTAAACACAGGTTGGTCTGGTGGGCAATATGGCACTGGTAGAAGAATGCCGTTAAAATATACAAGAGCTATGATTGCTGCTGTTTTAAATGGTCATTTAGGCGATTATACCTATGAAAATTATCACATACATTCTGTCTTTGGGGTTGCACAACCAAGAAGTTGCCCCGGGGTGCCAGCAGAATTATTAAGTCCAAGAGCTACTTGGAATAATGATGAATTGTATTATAAGACAGCCTTTAAATTAT
>CAYWOM010000548.1:0-1527 GCA_964459905.1 uncultured Polaribacter sp.
CAGTTTTAGATTGGGAAATGGCAACTTTAGGAGATCCATTAATGGATTTAGGAACTTCTTTAGGATATTGGACAATTGCAACAGATAACGATTTTGTAAAACAAGGAATTCCATCACCAACCATTTTTGAAGGAAACCCAATTAGAAGTGAAATTGCCCAAATGTATGCTAAAAAATCAGGCAAGAATGTAGATAATTTAGTTTTCTATTATGTTTTTGGCTTGTTTAAGATAGCAGTAATTGCACAACAAATTTATTATAGGTACCAACATGGCTGGACTACAGATCCGCGTTTTGCTAATTTAAATAAAGCAGCAGAGTTGTGTTGTAAATTGGCTTTAAAAGCAATTAAAACAAAATCGATAGATTAATTAAATAGTAGTTTTACTACATGGTAACATAAGGCTATGTAAATGTCAAATTAAATAAAATGCAAGTAAAAAATAAAATAGTAATCGTTACAGGTGCAGGATCTGGAATAGGAAAAGCAACTGCAATTCATTTTGCAAAACACGGTGCAACTGTTGTAGTTTCTGATATTGATATAGAAAGTGCACAAAAAGTAGTTGTTAAAATTAAAGAAAATGCTGGAAAAGTAACCGCAAATAAATGTAATGTTGCCAAGTTTGAAGAGGTAGAAAACTTGATAAATACTACCGTAAAAGAGTTTGGACGATTAGACGTCATTGTAAATAATGCAGGAATAGGACCAAATTTGTTAAGAACGCACGAATCAACTTTAAAAGATTGGGACAAAGTAATTGCAGTTAATCAAACAGGTGTTTTTTATTGTATGAAAGTTGCATTGCAACAGTTTTTAAAACAAGGTGGCGGAAATATTGTAAATATTGCTTCTTTGGCAGGTTTAAAAGCATCACCCAATAATATTAGTTATAGCGCAAGTAAATTTGCCGTTGTTGGTATGACAAAGTCTGTTGCTATGGAGTATGCAACAAAAAACATACGTGTTAATGCAGTGTGTCCTGGGTATACAGAATCTGCTTTATTAGATCAATTATTAGACGCAAAACCAGAAATGGATGCCATTTTAAAAAGTGTAATTCCTATGAAACGTTATGGTAAAGCTAATGAAATTGCAGAAGCTGTAGTTTGGTTAGCATCAGATAGTACAAAATTTATAACAGGACAAACTATTACTTTAGACGGAGGAACATCACTTTAAAGTGTCAAGAATATTAAGTAAGTTTGCAGTACAAAAATCAACACAAAAATTTAAATTAGAAATTATGAAAAAATGGTTAATTCCGGTAATCGTTATAGCAGTTATTGCATACGTTTTTTACGGCTGGGGAAAAGGATTTAATAACGACGCAGTAGTTTTACAAGAAGATGCAAAAACCACTTGGTCTAATGTAGAAAGTGCTTACCAAAGAAGAAATGATTTAATTGGCAATTTGGTAAAAACGGTACAAGGAGCAGCAGATTTTGAAAAAGAGACACTAACAGAAGTAATTAATGCAAGAGCAAAAGCAACTTCTGTAAATATTAATGCAGGTGATTTAACTC
>CAYWOM010000549.1:0-1521 GCA_964459905.1 uncultured Polaribacter sp.
AATATTAGAAGGCATAGAAACCACACCTGCCAACATTTTACTTTCTACTAATTTTTGGCGTATTTTTTTATCAATACGACTTTGTGCGGTAATAAAACCAGTAGGCACTACAATGGCTGCTTTACCTGTTTCTGGTGTTAAAGAGTGCATAATGTGTTGTATAAACAACAAATAAATTGCCATAGAATCTTTCTTTGTTTTTGGAATGTTTGGGATTCCTGCAAAAAAGCGTTCTTTATTGGCTTTGTTATCTAAATCTACACTGTAATCAGAAAAGTCTAATTTAAATGGCGGGTTAGAAACAATATAATCAAACTGTTCTAATTGTCCGTTTTCTTGTTTATGATACGGACTTAAAATGGTATTTCCTTGTATAATATTTTGGATAGAATGTACGAGGTTGTTTAAAATTAAATTTAAACGTAATAATGCAGAAGATTTTTGAGAAATATCTTGTGAGTAAATGGTACATTTTTCTTCGCCAATGGCATGAGCAATATTCATTAACAAGGTTCCAGAACCTGCACTTGGGTCATAACAAGTAGCGTTGTTTACATTTTTGTCTGTTACCAAACAAGCTGCCATAATTTTTGCAACTGCATGAGGTGTAAAATACTCTGCATATTTGCCACCAGAATTGGTGTTGTAATCTTTAATTAAATACTCGAAAATAGTGGCGAAAAAATCGAACTTTTCTTCAAAAATTTGCTCAAAACTAAAACTGACTAATTTATTTACCAACGCTTTGCAAAAAGCGTCTCTATTGTCGGTTACATATTTGCTAATATTCTCGAACAATACAATACGTTCTCCTCCTTGTGTTAATACAGAAAAAATATCATTATTTGCGCTGGCAACATCTAATAAGGTTTCATCAAAAATGTCTGCAAATTTATCTTTGTTTTGTTGCTCAAACAAACGAGATAATAAGTTTTTAGGTGCAATTAAAGCGGTGTTCTGGCTAATTTGCATACTCAACATTTCTAATTCATCATCAGAAAATGTTTTAAGAGCATCATCTATATTTTCTGCTTCGGCTAATTTGGGTGCTATTTTCTTTAACTCATATACATATTTATCATTCAAAAATTTATATAAAAAAACTTGAGTGATAATCTTAAATTCATTTCCATCATTCCCTAAACCATAGTTGGCACAAACGCTTTTTAAATCGTCTATTAATGCTTTGGTTTTGGTTTCAAATTGTGCGGTTTTTGTCATATTTATTCAATTACGAAATATCTTTTATTGGATTATTTGTATTCACTTTTGGCATTGTTTCTTGATACTTAATAATATTTTTTATTTAATAAGCTTCTCGATATAATTCCGTGAAAAACGGAATTACTCGAAGTGACAGTATATTTTTACTCATGCTTTATTAGTAATGTCATATCGAGTGAAATTCTTTTTTCAAGAATTTTGTATCGAGATGTTTTTAGGACTATTTCATTTTATTTCTATTTAATACACTAATTACCAAACGTGTTACTGTTTGCATTTCTTCTGGCTTACTAGAAG
>CAYWOM010000550.1:0-1517 GCA_964459905.1 uncultured Polaribacter sp.
TTCTTTAAAGGATTATTAGCATCCTCTTTAGAAGTATTTTTAATTTCTTTTCTAATAGAAATCATGGCATCACAAAAACGATCTAATTCAGCAATACTTTCAGATTCTGTAGGTTCTATCATCATAGTTCCTCCAACTGGAAAAGAAACTGTTGGTGCATGAAAACCATAATCCATTAAACGTTTTGCAATGTCTACAACTTCAATTCCATTTTGTTTAAAACCTCTACAGTCAATAATCATTTCGTGTGCAGCACGTCCTTTTTCGCCAGTATACAAAGTGTCATAATGGCCGTTTAAACGTTCTTTAATATAATTGGCGTTTAAAATTGCCATTTTTGTAGAATCTGTTAACCCTTTTGCGCCTAACATTGTAATGTATCCGTAAGAAATTAAACACGCTAAAGCAGAACCCCAAGGTGCAGCAGAAATGGCTGTAATTGCATTTTCTCCTCCAGTTTTTACAATCGGATTTGAAGGTAAGAAAGGCACTAATTGTGGTGCCACACAAATTGGACCAACTCCTGGGCCACCGCCACCATGCGGAATAGCAAATGTTTTGTGCAGGTTTAAATGACAAACATCTGCGCCAATAGTTGCAGGATTTGTTAAACCAACTTGGGCATTCATATTTGCACCATCCATATATACTTGTCCGCCATTATCATGAATAATTTTGGTAATTTCTTGAATTTCACTTTCAAAAACTCCGTGCGTAGATGGATAGGTTACCATTAAAGCAGCTAAGTTTTCTGAATGAATTTCAACTTTTTCACGCAAATCATCAATATCTATATTGCCGTTTTCGGCAGTTTTAGTAACCACAACTTTCATGCCAGCCATTACCGCAGAAGCGGGATTTGTACCATGTGCAGAAGCCGGAATTAAACAAATATTTCTGTGCGAATCTCCGTTAGATTGATGATACGCTCTAATGGTCATTAAACCAGCAAACTCTCCTTGTGCACCAGAGTTTGGTTGTAAAGAAGTGCCCGCAAAACCAGTAATAATATTTAATTGATGTTCTAATTTTTTTAAAACTTCTTGGTAACCTTCGGCTTGATTTAATGGCACAAACGGATGAATATTTCCCCATTGTGGATTGCTTAAAGGTAACATTTCTGAAGCAGCATTTAGTTTCATTGTACAAGAGCCTAAAGAAATCATAGAGTGATTCAATGCTAAATCTTTACGCTCTAGTTTTTTGATATAACGCATCATATCAGTTTCAGATTGATATGTGTTAAATATTTCATTATCTAAAAATGAAGTGTTTCTTTGTACGTTTTTTTCTATATTGTTTTCTCTAGAAATAGAAGGTATAGTGTTAGAATTTAAGTTTAAAACTTCTGTAAAAACAGCAATAATTGCATTTAATTCTTTTAAACCAGTAGTCTCATTAACAAATATAGACAAAGTTCTATCATCGATATAATTAAAGTTTATCCCATTTGCTTCAGCAACAACTTTCACTTTTTGGGATTCAGCTTTAACTGTAATAGTATCAAAATAAGAAGT
>CAYWOM010000551.1:0-1515 GCA_964459905.1 uncultured Polaribacter sp.
CTAAAAACTATTTCATAGGCGTTCCCTAAAAAGGTCGGGCTTTACACTATATCTTTTTATGCAGTATTTAGTTCAGGTTATTACTGTTAAGCCAAGTAGTTTTATCTCTGGTAATAGAATCTTAATCAAGTCAAGCATAAAAAGGATGCCGTTTCAATCCCTAACGCAAATCCGTACAGAAAAATTAATTCGATTAATAATTTTTAATTCGTAATTAATAATTACATTTGCAGTCCAAAAAATAAACCAATAGCTTAATTACTATACAAAAATATATAAAATACTTATGAAGGGAGGTGCCAACTTATGTTAATTATACCTATTAAAGAAGGAGAGAATATCGATAGAGCTTTAAAACGTTACAAACGAAAATTTGATCGTACGAAGACTATGAAAAACTTGCGTAGCAGAAAAAACTTTATGAAACCTTCTGTAGCAAAAAGAGCGCAAATGATTAAAGCGTCTTACGTTCAAAGATTAAGAACAAAAGAAGAAGTAGGTTAGTAGTAATCTATTTTAAAATATAAAACTCGTAATGCAAAAAGCATTACGAGTTTTTTTATGCATTTTTTTGTAAATTTACTCAGCTTTTAGTAGTTAGCTTACAATATTTATAAGTCAATAAAAAAAATAATTATTTTGATACCTTCATTTTTAGACTATTTATCATTAGAAAAAAAGTATTCTATACATACCGTTACCGCTTATAAAAACGATTTAATTTCATTTAGAGATTTTATTGAAACAACCTACGCTCAAGAGGGTTTATTGGCTGTGAATTACCCACAAATTAGAAATTGGATTGTTAATTTGGCAGAAACACAAATTTCTAACAGAACTATTAATAGAAAAGTAAGCTCTTTAAAATCATTTTACAAGTTTTTACAAAAAACACATCAATTAGAAGTAAATCCATTAGTAAAACACAAAGCCTTAAAAACTGCGCAAAAAATACAAGTTCCATTTACATCAAAAGAAATAAATGCGGTTATTAGTAATATAAGTTCAAAAAACGATTTTGTTTCGGTTAGAAATAAGCTAATTGTAGAGTTGTTTTACTCTACAGGAATAAGAAGAACAGAACTTATAAATATAAAACAGCAAAATATTAGTTTTTCAGACAGTACAATTAAAGTGCTCGGAAAGAGAAATAAGGAACGTTTTGTACCTCTTTTACAATCGGTTGTAAAAACTTTACAAGAGTATTTAAAGCTAAAAAAAGAATATTCAATTGGTTTAGAGCAGCTGTTTATTACAGAAAAAGGAAATAAAATTTATGAAACACTTGTCTACAGAATTATAAATTCATACTTTAGTAAAGTTTCTACAAAGGTAAAAAAGAGTCCTCATATTTTAAGACATTCTTTTGCAACACACCTGTTAAATGAAGGAGCAGATTTAAATTCGGTTAAAGAATTGTTAGGGCATTCCTCATTAGCCTCAACACAGGTCTATACCAATAATAGTCTTGATGTTTTAAAAAAAGTATATAACCAAGCTCATCCTAGGAGCCAA
>CAYWOM010000552.1:0-1510 GCA_964459905.1 uncultured Polaribacter sp.
GTAATAAATTCTTTTACAGGTAAATGCATTTTTGTAGGCTGTAAATATTGCCCAAATTTTTATATCTGGATTTTTCATTTTTAAGTAGCTACCAACACCAGAAATAGTTCCTCCGGTTCCAACACCAACCACAAAATGAGTTACTTTGCCATTGGTTTGTTCCCAAATTTCTGGGCCTGTACTTAAAAAATGTGCTTTGCAATTACTTGGGTTGTCGTACTGATTTACATACCAAGAATTTGGTGTTTCTTCGCCTAATCGTTTCGATACCGAATAATAAGATCTAGGGTCGTTTGGCTCTACATTTGTTGGACAAACCACTACTTCTGCTCCTACGGCTCTTAAAATATCTATCTTTTCTTTAGACTGCTTGTCTGCCATTACAAAAATACATTTGTAACCTTTTACAATTGCCGCCAACGCCAAACCCATACCTGTGTTTCCAGAAGTTCCTTCTATAATGGTTCCGCCAGGTTGTAAACGCCCGTCTGCTTCTGCATCATCTATCATTTGCAACGCCATTCTATCTTTTACAGAGTTTCCGGGGTTAAATGTTTCGTATTTAGAAAGCACCAAACAGGGCAAATCTTTAGTTAAAACATTCAACTTTACTAAAGGCGTGTTTCCAATAGTTTCTAATATATTTTTTGCGTAGTTCATTTGTTGTATTTACAAACACAAAGGTAAATTATTTTTTGGGCGTTCCCTAAAAAGGGCGCGCTTTACATTATATCTTTTTTTCGTTCCTCAAAAAAGGATGCCATTTCTATCGCTAACGCAGACAATCTATAAACTTTTAGCTTGCTATTTGTGCATTAATTGTCTGCGTTAGCGATTGTAGCAATTGTTTGAACTCTTTTGTGCCTTTTTAGCACAAAAAGTGAGTGCGAAAAGCGCGACCTTTAGGGAACGCCCAAACATTAAAAAACACCAATAATATACAAATACAACGGCATGCCTAAAGTTATGTTAAACGGAAATGTAATTGCCAACGCCATTGGTATATACAACCCAGGGTTTGCCTTTGGTGCCGCCAATTTCATGGCAGCAGGAACAGCAATATAAGAAGCGCTTGCCGCCAAAATAGCCATTAACAATCGGTTGCCATCTTCTTGCATAAAAAAACCACTAATTACGGCAACAGCTATACCATTTATAAGCGGAATAATAATAGCAAAAGAAAGTGTAAACCATCCTTTTTTAATGAGTACTTTTAATTTTTGACCGCTGGTAATACCCATATCTAATAAAAAAACAGCTAAAAAACCTTTAAAAAGATCTGTTGTAAATGGTTTTATACCCGCTGCTTGCGCATCGTTTGTTAAATAACCTACCACTAAACTACCTAGAATTAAAATAACGCTGCCGTTTGTTAAAGAATGATGTATTACTTTTTTAAACGATGCTTTATTGTTTTTATCTTTATTATAAATTGCCATTAATAACACACCTACAATAATAGATGGTGCCTCCATTAATGCCATAACCGCAACCATGTGGCCACCAAAAG
>CAYWOM010000553.1:0-1506 GCA_964459905.1 uncultured Polaribacter sp.
AAACCTATAAAGAATATTTAACACTTTTAGTAAAAAAAGGTGCAGACATAAATCTTCTATTCTCTGAAAAAAAATAAATATATTTTCATATAATTTTTAAAAGAAAAAGAGTATATTTACATACCGTTTGAAGAGGACAAAGAGGCAACGTGTGAGAACGACCTTGAGAAGCAATAGAACGGTCTGAGGAGTATATCGGAAGATGTATTATAAAAAGGCGGAAAATTTTTTCCTCCTTTTTTTTTGTTTTAAATTTTTCTTTGATTTCGAATACTCTTTAGGTATGGCTTAAAAAAAATCTCACATAACAGTGGTTTATATCAAAAAAACCAATTTTAAAAGCTTTTAAAAAGCTTTTTTTATAAAAAAGTAGAATTACATATCTTTTTTATAAAAGTCTCTTAAAAACAAAATAAACAAGCAAAAACGAAGTTTTTTAGTGTTTTATAAAATTATTTTATTTAAAATCTTATTTTTGAGTTCTAAAAACATGCTGTAGGCTTTTTTGAAAAAAAAAGCAGCATTTATCTTTTTTCAGTTTCAGCACATACGAATTACGATATTATAAAAGAATTATAAAAGAATTATAAAGATTTCAATCCCTTTATTCATAGGGGTTACAAGTGGCTAGGGTGGGTTTTGTTTCCGTAAAGGTGGGTTTTGTTTCCGTAAAGGGGGGGTTTGTTTCCCAAGCGAGTATTAAATATATAAACCTTTAAACTGTTGATTTTGAAAAACATAAGTGGTTTAATTAAATGTAAATAAAAAAAAGTAAAGGTGGGTTTTGTTTCCGTAAAGGTGGGTTTTGTTTCCGTAAAGTGGGTTTTCGCTCCATAAGCTGCTGGCAGGCTTTTCGGATAATTATAGTTATAAAGGTGGGTTTTGTTTCCGTAAGGTGGGTTTACATTGTTTTTTTAAAAAATAATGAATAAACATATCCTGGAACATTTTCTATTTTTGGATAATTTCCCTTTTTTAATTCTCCAAAATACTTATTACCTTTATTATCTTTTTTAGCAACTATATTGCTATTAATTTTTTCTTTAATTTCTGCGATAGTAAAGTTTTTAGCTATTTTATAACGTTGTTTTTCGGTCAATTTAAATTTAACTAAATTATTAAAAGAAATGGTTTGTTCTTCACTTAGTTTAGTTTTTAAATCATCATATTCAACTTTAATAGAAATATTTCGGATAGGTCTACCAGAAGTTTTATAATAGTTTTTCCCTTGTAATAAAACCTTAATTTCTGAATCTTTATGGTCACTAATTGTTTTTAGCCAAACTTTTAATAATTTCGATAAATCTTTCCATCCAGAAGATCCTTTATATTTATTTTGTTTAAATTCATATTTTTGAATATCAAAAATTTCTTGTTGTCCTTCTGGATCATTTTTTTCTATATATTCCCCATACCCTAATAAAATGTAAAGTTCTTCTTTTGTAAAATTAAAGTTATATTTTCCTACAGTTTTGAATTGAAGTAATTTTTGAAAAAGTCGTTTTG